>NZ_BMQM01000018.1 GCF_014648115.1 Deinococcus seoulensis | reverse complement strand
TCAAGCCCCTGCCTCCTGGGCCTTCGTGCTGGTCGCTGTTCTCTCTCGCGTGGAAACTCTTGGTTAACGAAATAAACGGAATCCGTATCAGGACCCGGGTTGGGCGGCCTTGCAGGGCCTTCCAACCCGAACAGAGAGCGCCCCGGACCTGTGCGTGGTCCGGGGCGCTGTCCTGCCGTTTCAGGGCAGTTGCGTTTCGATGAACGCCATCAGGCCGCTGATGTGCTCGCGGTCGAAGCGGAATTCCACCCCGGCGGCGCGGTACAGGTCCGGCACGCTGACCGTGCTGCCCAGGCGCAGGCTGGCCCTGTAGCGGGCGAGCGCCCCGGCCGGGTCCGTCTGCGCGCCGCGCCAGATGCCGACTGCCGCGAGGTAACACATGGCGTACTCGATGTAGTAGAAGGGCACCTGGAACACGTGGTAGTACTGCCAGCCCTTGGCGCGCACGCGTTCGTCCAGGCCGTCCCAGTTCACGAACGGGTGGAAGGTCCGGTCCAGTTCCAGCCACCTGGCGTCCAGATCGGCGATGGTCACGTTCTCGGGCGCCTCGGCGTACAGCCAGTGCTGGAAGGCGTCCATCTGCGCCGCCCACGGCAGGAACGCCACGACGCCCTGAAGCTGCTTCTCGCGGTAACGGTCCAGTTCCTCGGGCGTGAACACGTGCCCCAGGTGATCGAGCGTCAGGAACTCCATGGCCATGCTGGGAATCTCCACGAACTCGATGGGACTCCAGCGGTTCCATACCAGCGGTTGCGCGTCGCCGCTGTAGAAGCCGTGGAAGGCGTGCCCGACCTCGTGGAACAGTACGCGCACGTCCTCGGCGGTGCCGACCACGTTCATCAGCACGAACGGTTCGTTGTGCGTGGGGAAGTACTGGCAGTATGCGTGCGTCATCTTGCCGGGCCGGGATTCCAGGTCCAGCAGGCCGCCGCGCATCTGCCGGAAGCGCGCGGCGAGGTCCGGGTCCAGGCCCTCGAAGGCCGCCTCGGCCAGCGTTTCGAGTTCCTCGCCCGTGCGGAAGGGCGTCAGGGACGCGCGGCCCTGCGGGTCGAGCAGGTTGTTGCGGTTGTAATCCCAGGGGCGCACGCTGTCCAGGCCCAGCCCGTCGGCGATGCCGCGCACGATCTTCGCGGTCAGCGGCACCACTCCGTCCCGCACCGCCTCGTGGAAGGCCACGCAGTCGGCCGGGGTGTAGTCCACGCGGTCCAGCGCCTTCCACTGGTAATCGCGGAAGTTCGCCTCGTCGGCGTTGCGGGCCAGTTGCCAGCGCGTGCCGATCAGGTCCAGCATCACGCTGTCCAGTTCGTCGGCCACGCCCATGTTGCTGTCGCTCAGGGCGTGCCACGCCGCCTCGCGCGCCGCACGGTCCGGGCTGTCCAGGCGCTGTTTGGCCTGCGGGATGGTCAGCGTCTGGCCGTTCAGGGTGACCGTCTGGTTGCCGGTCGCGACCGAGTAGCGGTTCTTCTGCGCCTCGTGCGTGACGCCCAGGGTCACGTTCGCCTCGCGGTACAGGGCGGCGGCGTCCCGCATGCGCCGGAAGTTCAGCGCGAAGTCCGGGGCGGGCACGAAGTCCGGCACGGCCAGCAGTTTCTCCTTCAGTGCCTGATCGGCCCGCTCGGCTTCCGGCAGGACCGTCGCCACGAACGTCTGGTAGCGCTCCTGAATGTCCGGCTGGTCGGTGTGCAGGTCCGCGTGCGTGGACAGTCTGGCGGCCACGTCCATCAGGTCGCCGGTCACGGCGTTCCAGCCCTGGAGCCACGCGGGCACGTCCGGGGCGGTCAGGGGTGCGTCCAGCAGCGCCTGAAACCGCTCCTGGAATGCCTCCCAGCGCGAGAGGGACGCGGGAACGGTCAGTTTGGCCTCCACGGCCTTCAGGGTGGCTTGTTCGGCGGTCATTGCCTCCGAGTGTACGCCGCGCCCACCTAGCCCTGTTTCCCGCGGGCCGGTTTGCCCGGACGCGGCGTGCCCCGCCCGCCGTCCGGTAGCGCCTTGATTTCCGCGTCGGTCAGGCGGCGCAGTTCGGTGGCGGGTACGTCCGTCAGGACGCCCTGATCGGTGAACACGTCCACCGTGCCGGTCAGCGGGTGCAGTTTCGTGACCTTCCCGCACGCGCCGCTGCTCTCGTGGCACACGCGGGCGTTCTTGCGCGGCAGGTCGCGCAGCAGGTCCAGGTACTGCGTGTGCTCGAACTGCAGGCAGCACAGCAGCCGCCCGCACGGTCCCGAGAGTTTCTCCGGGTTCAGTGGGAGCTGCTGGTCGCGCGCCATGCGGATACTGACCGGCGCGAAGTCCTGAAGGTGATTCGACGAGCAATTCTCGCGGCCGCAGGCGCCCAGCGTGCCGATCATCTGCGCCTGCTCGCGCGGCCCGACCGCCGCGAAGTTCACGCGGGCCCGCGTCTGGGCGCGCACCTCGCCGATCAGGCCGGTCAGTTCGATGCGTTCCTCGGCGCTGTAACTGACGGTCACGAGGCTCTCGTCGAGCGTGAACTCGACCGCCACGATCTTCACCGGCAGGTTCTTCTGCCGCGCGCGGGCACGCAGCAGCCACTTGAGGTCCTCGCCGGACGCGTGCAGCGCCTCCCAGCGGGTCAGTTCGTCGGGCGTGGCGGCGTGCAGCACCGCGCCGTACCGTTCCTGCGGCTGCGGTTCGCCGGGTTCGCCGCGCACGGTCGCGATTTCCGGGCCGCGCTTACCCTGCACCACGACCCGCGTACCGACCGCGTGAGGCTCCTCACTCAGCATCGGGTGGAGGCGGGGACTGCGCTCGAAGCGGACCGGCAGGACGACCATTACGCGCAGGATGTCACGCCGCGCCCGCCAGCGTCGAGACCCCGTGCACAAACCGCGCCGGGAGAGCGTCCGCAAGGGAGCGTTGCGGCGGGGCGGGCGGCGGGGGTCAGTGCAGTTCGGCCATCACCTCGATCTCCACGCGCACGTCGCGGGGCAACCGGGCGACCTGCACGGTGCTGCGCGCCGGGTAGGGGGCGCGGAAGTGCGATTCGTACACGGCGTTCATGGCGGCGAATTCGTTCATGTCGGCCAGGAACACCGTGGTCTTCACCACGCGGTCCAGGTCGGTCCCGGCGGCGGCCAGCACGGCCCTGAGGTTCGCGATGACCTGCTCGGTCTGCTCGGTGATGCCGCCGTCCACGAGTTCCCCGGCGGGCGTCAGCGGAATCTGGCCGCTGGTGATCACCAGGTTCCCGAAGGTGACGGCCTGGCTGTACGGGCCGATGGCGGCGGGGGCGTCCGGCGTCTGGATGATGTCTTTCATGCCTCCGAGCATACCGGCTGGCCGGAGCGTGCGGCCGGGGCCCGCCGGTCAGGGCCGCGTGCCGCTCAGGGACTGCTCGGGCTGGGAGGGAAGGTTCAGCGCCGCGCTGGGGTGCTTCAGGATGCTGCTGGCGCGCTGCGTGGCCCGCGTGCGCTGCCACAGCAGCAGTCCCACCAGCGCGGCCGTGCCGATCAGGCCGATCAGCACGCGCCGTTCCGGGACCAGCATGATGCCCAGCAGCGTGAAGTACGCGATCATCAGCAGCAGGTACGTCAGGAGACTGCTGCCGCGCTGCGTGCTGAGCAGCACGTCCACGTACACCGGGCCGTCCTCGCGCCGCAGCGGTAGCGGGTACGTGGGCAGGCGACCCTCGCGCTGCACGTCGATGATCAGCGCCGTGATGTTGTCCGGGCCGCCCCCGTCGTTCGCGGCGTTCACGAGCACCCGCGCGGTCGCCTCGGGTTCCAGCGGACGCGCGAGCAGCAGCAGCAGTTCCTGATCGGTCACGACGCTGCTCAGGCCGTCACTGCACAGCAGCAGCCGGTCCCCGCTGCGCAGCGGCAGGCCGAACATCTCCAGCCGCACGCGTTCCTCGCCGCCCAGGGCGTTGCTGACCACGCTGCGCCACTGGTGGTCGCGGGCCTCGGCCTCGGTCATGTGGCCCAGCCGGACCTGCTCGGCCACCCAGGAGTGATCCTCGGTCAGGCGGTGCAGTTCGCCGCCGCGCAGCAGGTACGCCCGCGAGTCGCCCACGTGCGCGATCAACGCCGCGCCCCGGTCGATCAGCGCGGCCAGCAGCGTGGTGCCCATCCCGACGTACTCGCCGACCGCGTGGCGCAGCACGGCCACGTTCGCGGACTGCACCGCCTCGGCCAGCCGCGCGGGCGGCGTGCCGCGCCCGTCGAGGTACTGCTGACTCAGGGCGTCCAGCGCGAGGTTGGCGGCCAGCTCACCGGCGGCGTGACCGCCCATGCCGTCCGCCACGGCGTACAGGCCGCCGTGCGGGAGGTCCAGCGCCAGGGCGGCGTCCTGGTTGACGCCACCCTGGCGCTGACGGCCCACATCCGTTAGCAGACCAGACGTCAGTGAGGGCGTCGCGGAGGCGCGCATGAGCCCAATATAAGCCACGCGGTCAGCATCACCTGCGTGAAACCGGACACCTGCCTGACTGTGCCCGGTCCACACCCCCCTCAGACCCCCGCAGCCCCCCCCGCTCAGGCGCGTTCCGGCAGGCGTCCCGCCGCGTGCAGTTCCGCAAAAACCCGCACCACCACGGGATCGAACAGCTGACCGGCGTGTTCGCTCAGGTAGGACAGGGCCTGCGCGGCGGGCCAGCCGTCCTTGTACGGACGGGCACTGACCAGCGCATCGAAGGTATCGACCACCCGCACGATCCGGCCCCCCAGCGGAATCGCCTCGCCCGTCAGACCGGCCGGGTACCCGCTGCCGTCCCAGCACTCGTGGTGCGTCAGGGCGATCTGCGCGGCCAGTTGCAGCAGCGGCCCGCCGTCCGCCGCGCCCGGCTGGGTCAGCAGGCGCGCGCCCAGCGTGGTGTGCTCGGCCATCTGCGCCCACTCGTCCGGCAGCAGCGGCCCACGCTTGAGCAGCACCGAATCCGGAATGCCGATCTTGCCCACGTCATGCAGCCGCGCCGCCAGTCCCAGCTGCGCGGCCTCGGCCGGCGCGCTGCCCAGCGCCAGCGCCACCGCCTGCGCCGCGTCCCCCACCCAGCGGGTGTGCGGTCCCAGCGGCGCGTCCCGGAACTCCGCGCAGCTGGCCAGCAGGTCGATCACGGCCCGCTGGCTGCGCGCCAGTTGCGCTGTGCGGGCCTGCACCTCGGCCTCCAGTTCCTCGCCCCGCACCCGGTGCAGCCGCGCTTCTTCACGCGTGGCGTCCAGGCCCACGCGCGCCTGCGTGGCCCGCAGCCGTTCCCGGTCGTGGCGGCCCCGGCCGCGCGAATCGAGCGCATGAAACGCCCGGTGGTGCCCCAGCGCCCCGGCGTGATCGCCCAGCGCCTCGCAGGCCTCGCAGGCCGCCAGGTGCAGCGCCGCCTGCTCGGCCAGCAGCCGCTCCGGGGTGTTCACGGCCAGCGCCTCCCGCAGTCCGGCCAGCGCGGCAGCCGCCTCGCCCAGCGCCAGTTGCGCCCGCGCCAGGTCCGGCAGCACCCGCAACGCCTGACGGGTCGCTCCTGCCCGGCGCAGCCACTCCAGCGCCTCCAGCGCCGAACGCTGCGCCGCCGCCGGATCGCCGCGCCGCAGGTGCAGGTGCGCCAGCGCCGCGAGCGCCTCGCCGCGCAGCGCCCCCTGCCCGCCCACCCCCTGCCCGCCTACCCTGTCATTGCTGTCCCGCGCGGGGTGCGCTGCCGAGAAATGCACTGTCGAGAAGTGCTCTGGCGAGAAGTGTTCTGCCGAGAAGTGCTCTGGCGTGAGGGCCGGACCGCCGAGCAGGCGCAGCGCCTCCAGCAGCGTGGCGTGCGCTTCCCGCAGTTGCCCATCCAGGAAGGGATCGGGCAGGCAGGAATCGGCCAGGGGGGGGCCGGGCGGTGTCGAGCCGGGCAGGTCTGGATCGGGCGCCGCGCAGGCCCGCAACTGCACCTGCGCCAGCCGCACCAGCGTGTGCGCCAGCCCCGGCTGCCCCGGCAGGGTGCGCCGGACCCGCAGGCTGCCGTGCAGGGCGTGCAGCGCCGCGCCGTGATCCTCCTGCTCGGCGTGCGCCTGCGCCAGATCCTCGATCAGGTCCACTTCCAGGGCCGGGTCGGCGGACTCCTGCGCCAGCCGCAGCGCCAGCCCCAGGTACTCCAGCGCCTCGGTGTCGCACGCCAGGTTCCGCTGCGCGCACGCCGCTTCCCGCCACGCCAGCGCCTGCTCACGCTGCCGCCCGGCAGGCAGGAACGCCACGCACTCCAGCAGCGCGCCCAGCGCCTCCTGCGACTGCCCCAGGCGGTTCAGGGCGCAGCCGCGCGCGTACAGGGACGCGGCCAGCGCGTCGTCGTCGCCGCTGTCACGCGCGGCCACCTCGGCCCGCCCGGCCTCACCGAGGGCCGCCGTCCACTCGGGCCGGGGCTGGCGGGACACGCCATCCGGGCCGGAACGGGGCGGAGTGAACCAGGCGGTCATGACCTCCCTATCAGACTCCATGCCCCCCGCCGGGGGAAAGTGCCCCGCAGGGTTCCTCCGCCGGGGGGGGCCACTGCGTGAAGGTCCGTTGTGTCAATGCCGCTTGCCAGGGAGGACACCGCCAGCCCACCACCCGGGTTGCCTGCCCGGTTTCATACGGACTGCCGTTTGTTTCGCCGGCAATCCGGAACTTCACCGCCCCTGTCGGCCCCACGTCCGGAACCCGTTAATCTCCTTCTCGCATCCGCTCGGATTGAACGGTCTTTGCAGCCCCTTCAGTCGGAGTCCGTATCAGTTGGTGCTGGGGTAACGGATCTGCTCGCGCAGCCACAGCATCAGCGCCTCGGCACTCGCCGGGTTGGTCGCCAGCGGAATGTCATGCACGTCGCACAGGCGCACCAGCGCGGACACGTCCGGTTCGTGCGGCTGCGCCGTCAGCGGGTCCCGGAAGAAGAACACGGCCAGGAGGCGCTCCTCGGCCAGTCGCGCCCCGATCTGCTGGTCGCCACCCAGGGGGCCGGACAGCACCCGCTCGACCTCCAGGCCCGTCTGCTTGGCCAGGATGCCGCCGGTCGTGCCAGTCGCCACCAGATGAAAGTGCCGCAGGGTCTCGCGGTGACTCAGGGCGAACAGCGCCAGCTCCAGCTTCTTCTTGTCATGCGCGATCAACGCCACCTGACGCCGGTTGTCGGGCCGCGTGGACGCGGCGGAATCTGCTGCGGTCATGCCCGCCATTCTTTCACGCGCGGCAACCTCCTCACGCGGCTCCCCCCCCCACGCGGCCTGCCTTTACGCGGCGTCCTCGATGCGGATACGGCGGTACCGGGCCTGCACCACGCACCACACGCCGTAACACAGCGTCCCGACCGCCACGATCCCCAGCAGCACGTTGCCCGCCGGCTGGGCGTTCAGCCACGTCAGCGCCTGCGAGATGCCGACCGTTTCACTCGCCTTGCGGTTCCAGGCGGCCACCAGCGCAAACCCACCGATGATCAGCATCAGCACCCCGCGCGACGCGATGCCCAGCTGCCCGGTCTTCACCAGGATGTCCTTCACGCGGCCGTCCACGCCCGAGAACCGCATGCGCTTCATGAATTTCGCGCCGTACGCCGTGAACAGCTGACTGCCCGCCAGTCCCAGCAGGCCCAGCCCCACCAGCCCCAGCAGCAGTTGCCCGCCCGGCAGGTTCAGGACCGTCCCGGCCGCCTGCGCCTGACTGTCCCCCCCCTGCGAGGCGCTGCCCGACAGGGCCAGCCGCGCCGTGAACACCGCCAGCGCCAGGTTGGTACCGCCGCTCAGCAGGTACCCCAGCCTCTTTGCGATCCCCTTGGCCGCCGTGCCCTGCCGCTCGGGGTCCAGCACGGCGCGGATCAGTTGCCACAGCGCGTACCCGACCAGCCCGACCGCCACCACGGCCAGCAGCGCCGACCCGCCCGGCAGGTCCTGCAATTTCAGCAGGGCGCCGCGCGTGTCCGTGGTGCTGCCACCGCGCCCCAGCGCCACGCTGAGGGCCAGGAACCCCACCGTGAAGTACACAACGCCCTTGCTGGCGTACCCGACACGCGCCAGGGTCTCCAGGCCCGGCGCGGCGTGCTGCGCGGCGTTCCCGGCGGCGTCACGGGTGTCGTGCAGGCCGGCCTTCACCTGCTGCGCGCCGCGACTGACGCGGCTGTTCATGTTCTTCAGGTCTGCCATCAGACCCGCAGTCTGCGGCGCGCCCCCACCCGCGCGGGCAGGAGCTGCATCCAGAGGCCTTGAGCTGACATCCGGCGTTCCTTCATGCAACGTGAGCGAGGCGGTGGAAGAGGGAAGGGCGGCGCGGCCAGCACGGAATCCCGTGCCAGTGCGCGCCGCCCTGTGACCCTGACCGCCCTGTAACCCTGGATTCACTCAGGACAGCTCAGGGCCGTTCAGGTCAACGCCATTCAGCTCAGGGCAGTTCCATCTCGAAGTCCTGCACGTCGTTCAGGTAGTCGGTCATCCAGGCCTTCAGGGTCGCCTTGGTGTACCCGCCCGCGATGGGCATGGTGGAATCCAGGTAGTACGCGCCCTCGTACACGTACGACTGCGTGTAGTAGTTGCTGTTCCAGTCGTTCGTCAGTTCGGTGTCCAGGTCGTCCTCGCTGTCGCTGTAATCCCAGTAGGTGCTGGCCGTCACGCGGCTGCACTTGCCGGCCGAGCAGTTGCTGAGCCACACGCTGACCTCGTACTCGCCGGCCATGACGGTCATGCTGGGGTCGCTGTCGGGGCTGGCCGGGTCCATGGTGACGCGGTACCCGGCTTCCTTCAGGGCGGCCATCAGCGCGGCGGGGGTGGCGGCGACCACCTGCGCGTTCGCGCCGGTCACGGGAGCGCCCGCGCCGCCCGCCAGGGCCGGGGTGGACAGGGTGAGGACGAGCAGCGCAGCGGACACCAGATTTTTGTTCATGCCTCACAGTACGACGCCAGCGGGCAGAGGGTGTGCGCACCTGCGCGTGTCAGGGTGGGCGGTGTCCTCATAGGGCCTCCGATTGAATGGGCTGCAAGGACCGTTCAATCCGGGCGGACTTGTGGAGCTGCTCCGCAGAGCGAGTGGAATCCGTATCACCACCCGAATGCCCCCCACGCGCACACCGATTCTCATTCAACTCACGGTTCTGTGATGACATCGTGAGGATCATGACCGATGAGCGCACCCGCCCCGGCACCCCCACCCGCCGCAAACGCACCTTCGGTGTGTACATCGGCCGCTTCGAACCGCCACACAATGCCCACCTGCACGTCATGCTCGAAGCCCTTCAGAGCGTCCAGAAACTCATCATCGTGATCGGCAGCGCCCGCGCCGCCCGCAACACCAAGAACCCCTTCACCGCCGACGAACGCCAGGACCTCATCACCGCCATGCTCCAGGAAGCCGGGATTCCCCGCACCCGCCTGCTGTTCGTACACGTCCGCGACTACTACTACAACGAAACCCTCTGGCTCAGCGAAGTCCAGGCCGGCGTGCACGCCCACACGCGCGGCAGCACCGACATCGCCCTCATCGGCCACATCAAGGACGAGAGCAGCTACTACCTGCGCTCCTTCCCCGCCTGGGAATTCATCCCCACCCACGTCATCAGCCCCCTCAGCGCCACCGACGTGCGCCGCGCCTACTTCGAAGGCCGCCAGAACGACATGCAGGACATGGTCCCACCCGCCGTGACCACCTTCCTCACCACCTTCAGCCACGGCCCCGACTACACCGAACTGAAAGCCGAGTACGACCACCTGCGCGCCTACCGCGCCGCCTGGAAAGACGCCCCCTACCCGCCCATCTTCGTCACCACCGACGCCGTCATCACCCGCAGCGGCCACGTCCTGATCGTCCGCCGCGCCGGACTGCCCGGCCGGGGCCGCCTCGCCATGCCCGGCGGGTTCCTCGAACAGCACGAGACCCTCCTCGCCTGCGCCATCCGCGAAACGCACGAGGAAACCGGCCTGAACCCCAGCATCGACCTCGCCGCCGCCCTGCGCTCACAGGCCGTCTTCGACTACCCGGACCGCAGCCTGCGCGGCCGCACCGTCACCCACGCCTACCACTTCGACCTCGGCATCGGGCAACTCCCACGCCTCAGCGGCGGCAGCGACGCCAGCGAGGCCCTCTGGATGCCCATCAGCGACGTCCTCGCCCGCCCCGAACTGTTCTTCGAGGACCACCACGCCATCATCGAACACTTCGTCATGCGGGGTTAGGCGGGCGAGCGGCTGGCTGGCTCAGCGAACCCGGGCGACGTGCTGATGCCCGGGCTTGCGGCGCTCGATTTTCCCCTCGCGCATCAGCAGGCCCAGCACCGAGTACGACAGGTAATCCTTCGCGCCGCCGCCGTACTCGCTGCGCAGCCCCAGCAGACTGGCCGTCTCGGAGTTGGTCACGCCGCCGGGGTTGGCCTGCGCGAACTCCAGCACGGCGTCCTTGAGCAGTTGCAGGCCCACCTGCGCCTTCTCCGGCACGCCCGCCGGTACGACCTTCCCGGCACGCCCCTTGCCTCCCAGACCGCTGGGCAGCACGGTGTTCGTCAGCAGGCCCCCGCTGGCCTGCGTGCCGAACGCGGCGATCAGTTCCGCCTCGATCTTCAGCGCCTGCGCCTCGGTCAGACCCTCGACCAGCCGCACGACCAGTACCTCGGCGCCGCCTGCCAGAATCTCGCGGATGCGCTGACCCTTGGGTGTGCTGTCGGGTCGCCGCAGGTGATCGTGAGCGCGGGTGCCGATGCCCTTGCCGATGTAGAACGGCGCGGCGGGCGACGTGCGCGGGTCCTTCAGCGCGTACACGTAGTACGAGAGGTCGGTGGTCACGCGCAGCGTCCGGTCATGCTGCGCCCATCATGCCAGGTCGCCCCCGGACACGCTTCCTCATACCCCGCACCCGGCCCGACCGTGACGCAACTTCCGTGCGGGTGTGCCGGGCGCGCCTAGACTGTGCGGGTGTTGCCTGCCCGTTCTCCCTACGCCCGCCTGGAGGGGTTCCTGCGGGACACGCTGGGTGGCGGGGCGACGCGCCTGCACGAGGAGGAACCCTCTCCGGCGCGGACGGTGGGTGTCTCGGAGCTGGGCTGGAGTGACGCGGTGGCGCGCGGGTTCGGCTTTCCGGCGGTGTTCGCGCATCAGGCGCGCACGTTCGAGCTGATGCGCGCGGGCGAGAACGTGATCATCACGACACCCACGGCGAGCGGGAAGACCGGGGCGTTCTTTCCGGGTGTGTTCGACCGCCTGGAGCGCGATCCGGCGGCGACGGCGCTGTTCGTGTACCCGCTGGTGGCGCTGGGGCAGGATCAGCGGGACAAGCTGCTGGAGTTCCGGGAGCGGGGCGGGTTCGGGTGGGAGGTGGCGTCGTTTCAGGGGTCGGCGCAGGGGTCGGCGGTGTTCCGGCCGGGTGTGCGGATGGTGACGGCCACGCCGGACAAGCTGCACTGGTCGCTGGTGCAGCCGGGCGTGCGGGACTTCCTGCGGAACCTGTCGTTTCTGGTGCTGGATGAGGCGCACACGTACCGGGGCGGCTTCGGGAGCGAGGTGGCGGGCATGCTGCGGCGCCTGCTGGAGCTGGCGCGGGCGCTGGGCGCCAACCCGCAGGTGGTCCTGAGTACGGCGACCATCGGGAACCCGGCGGAGTTCGCGCGGGAACTGACGGGCGTGGACGCCACCGAGGTCAGCGAGTCCGGCGCGCAGCGGCACGGGAAACGCTACTACCTCGCGGACCACAGAGGGCAGCCCCGGCGCTTCTGGAACGCCGTGATGGACGCCAGCGCCCGTTACGACCTGAAGGTGCTGGCGTTCTTCCGGGGGCGGTCGCGGGCAGCGCGGCTGTACTCCACGTACCGGGCGCAGCCGGGGTACGCGGGGCGCGCGCACCTGTACATGGCGGGCACCAGTGACCGCGAGGGCCGCCTGTCCGAGTTCCGCCGCACGCGCAGCGGCGTGATGTTCGCCACGAACGCCCTGGAAGCCGGGGTGGACATCGGGGATCTGGAGGTCGTGATCATCGACGGGTACCCGGGGTCGCGCATGGCGTTCCGGCAGATGGCGGGCCGCGCCGGGCGGATCGCGCCGGGGCTGGTGCTGTACCTGCCGTCCCTGAACGAGCAGGGCGTCCCGCAGCCCGCCGACGCGTTTTACAGCAACGCCGGGAATTTCCTGGACCTGCTGACCGGCCCGATCGAGAAGGCGGTCGTGGAGGCGAACAACCCGTACCTCGCCCCCCGGCATCAGGCACGCGCGAACGAGGAATTCCACGCGGCGGGCCTGCCGGAACCACACGCGGCCGCCCTCACGGCGCCCCGCTACTGGAACCTGCGCGGCGAGGGCAGCCTCAAGTACGTGGTGGTCGAGGCGGCCGACTGGGAACGGCTGGGCGCGCGGGCACTGGACAACCCGCTGGAAAGCCCCAGCCAGCACTACGCCCTGACCGAGAAGCACGAGGGCGCCGTGTTCACCCTGGACGGTCAGGGGTACCGGGTGCTGCGCTGGGAGAAACACGAGGGCGGCACCGTCATCCTGGTCGAGCGGCACGACACCGCCAACCTGTTCACGCGCGGCCTGTACACCATCGAGGTCACGCCCCGCGAGATGGGAAAGTGGGTGCAGCGCGGCCCCCTGGCGTACCGGCACGGCGAGGTCGTCATCCGCCGCCGCTACACCGGCTACCAGATGCTCCGGCAGGTGTTCGAGCGCGTCTGCGTGGGCTGCGACCGCGAACCCGGCCCGGCCGAACGCAGCTGCGTGAAATGCGGGGGCCGCATCCAGGACCGCATGCAGGACCACAAGCTCTCCGAGCACCTGTACGACACGCCCACCGAACTCCCCCCGTTCCGCACCAGCGCCCTGGAAGTCGGCGTGGACGCCCGCGCCACCGACTACCCCACCGCCGTCGCGCACACACTCAAGCATCTGCTGCAGAAGGTCACGCCCGAACGGGTCGCCTGCGACGAGAACGACCTGTCCGGCGCGTTCCGCGAGGGCCGCGACACGTACTTCTTCCTGTACGACGACTGGCTGGGCGGCCTGGGCGTGTCCCGCCGCGCCTCGCTGCACATGGACGACCTGCTGCGCCGCGCGCTGGACCTGAGTGCCAAGACCTGCTGCCAGAACCCGCACGGCTGCTTCGAGTGCATCGCCGTGAGCCGCTGCTACTCGCCCACCCTGCCCAGCGGGGAACGCCGCCCCACCGACAAGCACGCCACCCGCGCGTTCCTTCAGGCCGTGCTGGGCGTCACCGACGAGCAGCTGTACCAGCCCATCCCCGCGCACCTGCTGACCGACCAAACCAGTACCAGTCACACTGGCCCGGCCTCCCCACCGCTGCCCACCGTCCCACCCACCTCGCCGCCCCTGCCGGACACGCCGCCCGCCCCGCCCGTCGGCTGGCCCCTCCAGGCCCGCGAACTGCTGGACCTGCACGGCCTGAGCCTCCCGGAAGTCAGCGCCCGACTCGGCATTCCCAGCCGCGAACTGCAACGCGCCGTCAGCACCACCCAGCCGCTGCGCCTGAGGCACGCCAAATTCGGCGATGGCGTGTTCATGCAGGGCTTCCATCAGGGCGAACGCCGCGAGGTCCTCGTGTACTTTCCCGGCGTGGGCCAGAAACGCCTGCTGCTTAAATTCGCCGGGCTGACCGTCATCGAGGCTGCCCCCACGCCCGCCCGCTGAGCGCGCCCACGCCCGCGCCGTCTTGACCCTGCCCCGCTGCCCCCGGTATACTCATGCCCGCCTGAAAAGGCGCTCCGGGCACACCCTAGGGATATGGTGTAATGGCAGCACAGCAGATTTTGGATCTGCTTGTCTAGGTTCGAATCCTAGTATCCCTGCCAGAACCCAGCGGCTCTCCGACCACCATCGGGGAGCCGCTTCTGCATGCCCCCAGATCAAGCGGCGCCCCTTTTCTGACGGGATCATCATGAGCCGAAACGTGACGCAGCTCATGTTCAGTCAGCCTCCCTTCACCGCCCGTCAGGTGCCGGCGCCTACGCTTGAGGAGAACAGAAGCCGCTCCCAGACCCCACCAGCGCAGGCCACCCCGGCCGCGCCCAGGACAGAGCGGCCCCGGAGACCCCCATGAAGAAAGCTGCCCTGCTCCTCGCCGTCCTCGCCACCGTCACCCTGGGCACGCCCGCCACCGCCGCGCCCAGACTCAGCGCGCAGAGCATCATCGTCAACCCCGTCCCCACCGACCTCAGCGTCCGCGTGTGGGTGGACCGGGACCCCGGCGGGAACGGCACGCCCACCTACCGCGTCGGCGACGAGATCCGCATCGCCGCCACCGTCAACGAGGACGCGTACGTGTACCTGTTCAACGTCAACCCCGACGGCACCACCGACCAGATCCTCCCCAACCACCTCAGCGGCACCCACTACGTCCGCGCCGGACAGACCCGCACCTTCCCCGCGCCCGGCGACGACTTCGTGTTCAACGTCAGCGGCCCGCGCGGCCTGAACAAGGTCCTGGTCATCGCCAGCCGCACCGAACTGAACCTCAGCCAGCTCAGCTCCTACCGCAGCGGCGAGGCGTTCGCCACCGTGAAACCCACCACCACCCCCGGCTTCGCGCAGGCCCTGAGCATCGTCGTGAACCCCATCGCGCAGCCCGTGCCGCAGCAGAACTGGACCAGCGACACCGTCCGATACACCGTCGGCCGCTGAAGCTCCACACCCAACGCGCCGCCCCCGAGTGATCCGGGGGCGGCATTTCCGCGCCGGGCACTCCGCCCGCGCTGCTATGCTGCCCGCACATGCCCAGCGCGCCAGACCGCATCCGGGAAGCCGTGACCCACATCCAGGACTGGCTGACCCACACCCCCAACCCCGGCGAGGCCATCGTCCGGCAGGCCATCGTGCTGCGCCTCCTGCACGCCGCCGGATTCGACATCTGGAACCCCGCCGAAGTCGTCCCCGAAGAAACGAACGCCACAGGCAACCGCGCCGACTTCCTGATCCGCACCGGGCACGGCGCGTTCGCACTGGAACTCAAGGGCATGAACGTCACCCTGGGCGCCGCCCACTACCAGCAGGCCGCCACGTACGCCGTCAACGAGGGCACCCGCTGGGCCATCGTCACGAACGGCCGCGTCTGGGCCGTGCTCGACGAGCACCTGCCGGGCCGCTGGGAGGACCGCGTGGCCCTGAAACTCGAACTCGGGCAGGAAGGCCAGACCTTCGCAGGCGACCTCGCCGCGCTGCTCGACGTGGACGCCTGGCGCTCAGGGCGCTTCCCGGACGCCCTGCACGGCATCCGCCAGCGGCAGCAGCAGCGGCTCGACGAGGCCCGCATCCGCCGCGAGAAGACCCCGGTGGTCGAACAGGTCCGGCAGCAGTTCGGGATTGCCACCTTCGAACTCGCCGCGCAGGCCGCCGCCGAGATGAACCGCATCACCGAGGCCGAACGCGACGTGCTGCTGGGCCGGTCGATCAGCGTACCGACGCCGGACGATCAGACGCCGAACGCTCAGACGCAGGATGCTCAGACGCCGGACGCTCAGTGCGTGCTGTTCAGTTACCGCACGAAAACGGCGCTGGCCCACGCGGAATACCGTCCCGCTGCTGGCACGTGGACAGTCCTGGCCGGAAGCACCGCACTGAACCGCATTCAGGGTGACGGCTCAAACGCGCAGGCCCTGCGCCGCCGCCGCGAACAGCAACTCTCAGACGGCGTACTGCGTGAACTGGACGGCACGCTGCTGCGCTTCGAGCAGGACGTCGTGTTCGACAGTCCCAGCATGGCGGCCGTGGCAGTCTCGGGAGCATCCAAGAATGGCTGGGTGTGCTGGAAAGATGCCGCAGGGCAGCTGGCAGATGCATACCGCGCTGCCCCGGTGCCCTGACCTCCGTTGAATGGTGAGGCGTCCCTGACGTTTACCCGGTAGCCTGCGGGGTATGAAGCCGCTTCTGCTGGGTCACCGTGGCACGCCCCGACTGCACACCGAGAACACCCTGGCGGGGTTTCAGGCGGCGATGGACGCCGGTCTGGACGGCGTGGAACTGGATGTGCGCCGCCTGATGGACGGCACGCTGGTCATTCATCACGATCCGGCCCTGAAGGGGGGTGGGTCGCTGCCCGAGATGAACGCCGCCGACCTGCCCGCGCACGTGCCGACGCTGGACGCCGCGCTGGCGTGGGCGGCGGACACGGGGGCGTTCGTGAACGTGGAGATCAAGTTCGAGGGTGCGCGACCCGATGACCGCGTGCACCGGACGCTGGACGCCATTCGCGCGCACGGCCTGTCGCGCGGCGTGATCGTCAGTTCGTTCAGTCCGCTGGTGCTGGACGCCGCGCGGCATCACGCGCCGGAGATCGAGCGGGGGTTCCTGTTCCACCGGGCGTACCGGGTGGGACCGCTGGACCTCGTGCCACTGGTGATGCGGCGCGTGCAGGCGGCGGCCATGCACCCCATGCATCCGCTGATCGACGACGCCCTGATGGCCCAGGCCCGCGCGCACGGCTGGCGCGTGAACACCTGGACCGTGAACGACGCCGCGCAGGTGGCCCGCCTGAAAGCGCTGGGTGTGGACGCCCTGATCGGCGACCTGCCGGACGTGCTGCTGACCGCCCGCTGAAGATGAGGCGTGGGCAGCAATGTGTAGCCAGTGGGTTGGCCTTGACATAGCCAGAGGCGCCGCGCAGACGCTGTTGACCATCAGCCATCAGCCATCAGCCATCAGCCATCAGCCATCAGCCATCAACCAGTCCTGCCGGTAGTGCTGCGCGAAGTCCTCGATGGTGTGGCCGGTGCTGCCGGTCAGGGTGTGCAGGTCGGGGGTGGTGGGGGCGGTGTCGCCGGCGCGGATGGGCGGGTAGATGGAGGCGATGCCGCGCGCTTCTTCCTCGTCGCTCTCGCCGGTGGAGACCAGGAAGTCCACGAAGCCGTCGTCGTCGACGGGGCGGTAGGTGATGGTGTGGCCCAGGGCGCTGCTGAGGGCGGCGGCGACGGCGTGCCGGTCGATGGAGTGCGGGCCGGTCAGGGGGTATTCGCGGGCGTCGTGGCCGGGTTGCGTGAGGACGATCACGGCGGCGGCGGCGATGTCGCGCGTGTCGATGAAGCTGGTGCGTTGCTCTCCGGCGGGTTCGGCGAACTCGTGGCGGTCGCGGATGCCGCGCCGGAACATCTGGTTGTAGTTCTGCATGAACCAGTTGGGGCGCAGGACCGTCCAGGTCAGGCCGCTGTCACGGACGGCGTCCTCGGCCTCGCCCAGCGGGTTGTCGCCCTGCTCGGCGCCGAATCCGGATTGCAGCACGACGTGGTTCACGCCCGCTTCCTTCATGACGTTCAGGGTGCGTTTCAGGGTTTCTGTGTCCACGGTTTCCGGAACGATCAGGTACACGCCCTGCACGCCGGTGGCGGCCTCGCGGACGCTGGTCTCGTCGCCGAAGTCGAAGTGCGTGGCGTGCGCGCCGGTCGGGAACGACGCCTTCTGCGGGTGGCGGGTGCCTGCGCGGACCTGCTGTCCGGCGGCCAGAAGCTGGGGCACGAGTTCGCGCCCGACGTTACCGGTGGCGGCTGTGACGAGAATCATGCCCTGACTGTAGGCCCGCCGCGCCCGGTGGTCGCGTTCCCTGAAGGCCTGCTCAAGCGCCGCCCGGGCGGGGCGGGGAGAGCGGGCAAGTCCTGCCATGACAGCCCTCTGGGGTGCCTGACAGACCCATCACACGCCGATGATGAGAAGCTGATGGGACGGGCCTAGGCTCGCGGGCGTGAACAAATTGATGCTGACCCTGGCCCTGCTGGGCACCACTGCCACGCAGATCGCTTCCGCGCAGACCACCGTGGAATTCTGGCATTCCTTCGGGGACGCCAAACGCAGCGGCTGGATTCAGGCCCGCGCGGACGAGTACAACAAGACGCACAGCGGCGTGAAGGTCGTGCCCAGTTACAAGGGCAGCTACAACGACAGCCTGCAGGCGACCATCCTCGCCGCGCGTCAGGGTAAGGCCCCGGCCCTCGTGCAGATCTTCGAGGTCGGCAGTCAGCTGGCGCTGGACAGCGGCGCGTTCCAGCCGGTCAGCAGCGTCAAGAACGTCGATTTCGGCGATTACATCAAGCCCGTCATCAATTACTACACCATCGGCGGGAAGGTGAACAGCCTGCCGTTCAACTCCAGCAGCCCGGTCCTGTACTTCAACCAGGACCTGATGAAGAAAGCGGGCCTGGACCCCAAGCAGCCGCCCACCACGTACGGCGGCCTTATCAAGGCCTGCCAGAAGATCGAGGCGGCGAAACTGGACACCACCTGCTTCGGCATGAGCCTGAACGGCTGGTTCATCGAGCAGTGGATGGCGCAGCAGGGGGCGCCCCTCCTGAACAACGGCAACGGCCGTCAGGGCCGCGCGACCGCCACGAACCTCGACAGCAAGGCCGCGAAGAACATCTTCACGTTCTTCAAGACCATGCAGGACCGCCGGTACTACACGTACACCGGCAAACTGGAAGACTGGGACGGCAGCGACGCCATCTTCACGAACCAGAAGTCCGTGTTCCACATCACGTCCACCGCCGACATCGGCAACATCCGCGACGCCGCGAAGAAAGCTGGCTTCAGCGTGGGCGTGGGCGTGCTGCCCATCGCGGACGGCACCAAACGCAACGGCGTCGTGATCGGCGGGGCCAGCCTGTGGATCAGCAAGGGCATCAGCAAGGCGCAGGCCGAGGGCGCGCTGGACTTCGCGCTGTACATGACGAACACCCAGAACATGGCCGACTGGCACAAACTGACCGGGTACTACCCGGTGCGCCAGAGCAGCATCGAGCTGCTGCGCAAGCAGGGCTGGTTCACGCAGACGCCGCTGCAACTCGTGGCGTTCAACCAGCTGACCCGCACCGTGCCGGGCACCGCCACCGCCGGCGGCCTGAACGGCGCGGCCATCCAGACCCGCAAGATCATGGAAGAAGGCGTGCAGAAAGTCCTGGCCGGGCAGAACGTGGACGCCGCGCTGAAGGAAACCAAGGCCCGCGCCGACGCTGCGCTGGCCGAGTACAACGCGAACTTCAAGTAAGCACTCCGACTGAATGGTTCGCAACAACCGTTCAGTCCGAGCGGAGCGAGAAGGAGAGAAACGGGTTCCGGGCGTGGAGTTGGCACCCCGGCTCTCTTCCGGGGTGTCAACGAAACAGACGGAACCCGTACAAGCACTCTGCCTGACCCCCTGATCCGTCCCACCGTTTCGCCCTGCCTGCCGCGCGGCCCGGTCCCTCCCTGACGGAGGGTGGGCCGCCCGCGCCATTCACCGGAGGCCAACCGAATGACCCGTCTACCCACCCCGCCCCCCGCCCGTCCATGCTGAGTCCTGGCCGCGCCCGCCCCGCCCCGGACGCCAGCGAGAACGCCGTGTTCCGGGGCCGCGCCCTGCCGTGGGTGTTCCTGCTGCCCAGCCTGCTGATCCTGGCGGTGTTCATCTACCTTCCGGCGTTGCAGACGCTGCGGCTGGCCGCGTACCGCGCCAACGTGATCCTGGGCACCGAGCAGTTCGTGGGCCTCGCCAATTTCGCCGAGTTGCTGTCCAGTCCCGCGTACCGGCAGGTGGCGCTGCAGACGCTGGTGTTCACGGTCCTGACCGTCACGTTCGGGCTGCTGCTGTCCCTGGGACTGGCGTGGCTGGCCAGCCGTCCCGTGCGTGGCGCGAGTACGTACCGCCTGCTGCTGATCTACCCCTACGCCCTGAGCCCCGCCATTGCCGGAACGCTGTGGCTGTTCCTGTTCAACCCGGAGATCGGCGTGGTGAATGCCCTGCTGGGCGAACTGTTCGGCGTGCGCCCCCGCTGGCTGGACACGCCCGTCCTGGCGTTCGGGCTGGTCACGCTGGCCGCCATCTGGAAGGGACTGGCGTACAACATCGTGTTCTACTTGGCCAGCATCCAGAACCTGCCGGGCGACGTGATGGAAGCCGCAGAGATCGACGGCGCGACCCCCGCGCAGGTGTTCTGGCGCGTGGCGTTCCCGCTGCTGAGCCCCATCACGTTCTTCCTGGTGTTCACGAACATCATCGCGGCGCTGTTCGACTCGTTCGCCCTGACGGACATCCTCACGCGCGGCGGGCCGTACACCGGGAATGCCGGGGCGACCACGTTCCTGGTGTACCAGCTGTACCAGGACGGTTTCGTGAACTTCAGGACCGGCGCGGCCGCCGCGCAGGCCGCCCTGATGCTGGCGCTGGTGGCGTTCGTCACCTGGATGCAGTTCCGGCTGGGCGAGAGGCGGGTGCACTATGGCAGTTAAACACCCGGCCGCGCCGTCCGCCCGCGCCGACCGGGCCGCCCCCCGCTCCCGCCGCGCGCGGGGCGTGTGGGTCACGCACGCCGCGCTGATCGTGGCGATCCTGATCATCAGCGCGCCCCTGATCTTCGCGGTCATCAAGAGCACCCAGACGTCCAGCGTCGTCCTGAGCCCCAGCCTGCTGCCCGGCGGCGCGTTCCTCCAGAACCTCTCGGGCGTGTGGGAGGACGCGCACCTGGGCCGCTACATGCGTAACAGTCTCGTGGTGGCCGTGTGCGTCACGGCCGGAAAGACCCTGCTGGCCCTGCTGGCCGCGCTGGCGTTCGTGTACTTCCGCTTTCCGCTGAAGGGCGCGGCGTTCACGCTGGTCCTGCTGTCCCTGATGCTGCCCACCGAGGTGCTGATCATCGCGCTGTTCGATCTGGTCAGCCGCGACCTGAAGTGGGCGAACACGTACGCCGCGATCATCGTGCCGTTCCTGGCCAGCGCGACCGGCACGTTCCTGTTCCGGCAGCATTTCCTGAGCATCCCCACCAGCCTCGCCGACGCCGCCCGCATCGACGGGTGCGGCCCGCTGCGGTACCTGACGCACATCCTGATTCCCATGAGCACGAACACCATCGGCGCGCTGGCCGTCATTCAGTTCGTGTACGCCTGGGATCAGTACATCTGGCCGCTGGTGATCATGCAGCAGGACGACAAGCAGGTCGTGCAGGTGGGCCTGCGCAAACTGATCGAGGTGGGCGGACAGACCGACTGGGGCGCCGTGATGGCGGGCGCGGTCATCACGGCCCTGCCGCCCCTGATCGTGTTCACGGCCCTGCAGAAGCAGTTCAGCCGGGGCTTCGCGCTCACCGAGGACAAGTAGGCACTCGGGTGAACGGGGTCACCACGGCTCCTGCGCCGTCTGTTGACCCTCTCCCCCCGCGGGAGAGGGTGCCCCGGAGGGGCGGGTGAGGGGGTCACGAAGCCGACCCGGTCCGTGCGGAGGGACCCCCTGACTCCGGGCTGACCGGCCGCGCACGTTGCTCTGACGTGCGCGGCTTCAACTGACGGGTGTGAATTCCTCATCTGCTGTCCGCACGTCCGTGAAAGCCCTCATGATCCGCCTGTCGGCCGCGCTGCTGCTGGGCGTGGGGTCCGCGCAGGCCGTCACGCTGGCTGGGTACGCCGAGTTGCCTGCCGATACCTTCGCGCCCGGCCCGGCCAGCGGCGCGTGGAGTAATGGCCTGCGCGGCCAGCCCCGCTTTCAGGAGCAGCCGGTGCAGGGGTTCAGCGGCGTGCAGTTCGCGCCGGACGGCACGTACCTGTTCCTCAGCGACAACGGGTTCGGCGCGAAGAACAACAGCGCCGATTACCTGCTGCGCCTGTACCGCCTGACCCTCACCCCGAAGACCGCGCCCACGGGAACCGGGAAGGTGGAGGTGGGCGCGTTCGTTCAGCTGCGTGACCCGGAGCGGCGCGTGCCGTGGCAGATCGTGAACGAGGCCAGCCCGGAGCGCCTGCTGACCGGCGCGGACTTCGACCCGGAAGGCTTCGTGGTCGCGCCCGACGGGACGCTGTGGGTGGGTGACGAGTTCGGGCCGTACCTGCTGCACTTCAGCGCGGACGGCGTGCTGCTGGACGCACCCATGCCCACCCCGAACCTGCCGGGCCTGCCCACCCTGACCGGCCGGGCGCCCATCGTGATCGGGCACCGGGGCAGCAGCGGCACCCGCCCGGAACACACCCTGGAAGCGTACCGGGTGGCCATCGAGGCGGGCGCGGACTTCATCGAGCCGGATCTGGTCGTCACGAAAGACGGCGTGCTGGTCGCCCGGCACGAACCCGTCATGGTCGTGCTGGACAAGGACGGCAAGGTCACGGAGGCCACCACCGACGTCGCCACCCGCCCCGAATTCGCCGGGCGCGTGAAGACCAAGAACCTGGACGGGCAGGACGTCACGGGCTACTGGATCGAGGATTTCACGCTGGCGGAACTCAAGACCCTGCGCGCCGTGGAACGCCTCCCGGCCCTGCGTGGCCGCACCTTCGACGGGCAGTTCGAGGTGCCCACCCTGAGCGAGATCATCGCCCTGATCCGCGACACCGAAACCCGCACCGGCCGCCGGGTCGGCATCTACCCCGAAACGAAACACCCCACCTTCATGGCCGCGCAGGCGGGCGTGAACACCTCGCAACTGCTGATCGACACCCTGAAGAAGGAAGGGTTCACGGACCCGGCGCGCGTGTTCATCCAGTCCTTCGAGACGGGCAACCTGCGCGACCTGCACGCCACCATCATGCCCGCCGCCGGCGTGAAACTCCCGCTGGTGCAGCTGCTGGGCGGCCAGACCGGCGCGCCCTACGACCTGACCGCCCGCAAGGACCCCCGACAGAACGCCGACCTGACCACCCCCGAGGGCCTGCGCGACATCGCCACGTACGCCAGCGGCATAGGCCCCAGCAAGGGCTGGATCATCGACGGCAAGGGGCAGACCACCGACTTCGTGACCCGCGCGCACGCCGCCGGGCTGCTCGTGCACCCGTACACCTTCCGGAACGAACCCACCTTCCTGCCCGCCCAGTACGCCAACAACCCCGAAGCCGAGATGCGGCAGGCCATTCAGGCGGGCGTGGACGGCCTGTTCACCGACTTCCCCGCCACCGGCGCGAAGGTGGTCGCCGAGTACGCCGCGCCCGAAGTCCGCAGCCCCCAGCACCCCGCCTTCACGCAGGGCGCCAGCAGCGGCGCCGCCACGCTGGGCAGCAGCGGCGGCTTCGAGGGCCTGACCCTCAGCCCCGACGGGAAGACCCTGCACGCCCTGCTGGAAAAAACCGTGGCTGGCGACGCGCCCGGCCAGCTGCGCCTGCACGCCATCGACCTCGCCACGAAGAAGTGGACCCTGACCGGCCGTTACCCGCTCGACGCGCCCGGCAACGCCATCGGGGACATCACGCCCGTGAACGCCTCGGAACTGATCGTCATCGAACGCGACGGCGGCAGCGGCGACGCGGCCCGCACCAAACGCCTCTACCGCGTCAGCCTGACCGACCGCAACGCCGACGGCACCCTGAAAAAGAACCTGCTGGCCGACCTGCTGAACATCGCCGACCCGCAGGGACTGGCGCCCAGCACGACCGGCGGCGTGTTCCGCTTCCCGTACGTGACCATCGAGAACGTCATCGTGCTCGACGCCACCACCGTCCTCGTCGCGAACGACAACAACTACCCCGGCACCGGCGGGCGCGGCGCGGCCGTGAAGGACACCAACGAGTTCATCTGGCTGAAACTCGACGCGCCCCTGACCCTCGCGCCCGGCGTCGGCCGCCGCTGAGCCTCACGGGCGACCCACCGCCGCTGTCAGAATCCCGAAATACTCCGCGTGGCACACTGAACTCCGGACCGGCAGACCCTGTGCGGTGATCCCCGCGCCCTGCCCAGCCCCCACACCCCCAACCCAGGGCCGCCCGCCGATGTTCCCCCGGCCGGGCGGCCCTTTCCGTGGGGCGCTCATACGGACTGCTGTCTGTTTCGCTGACAGATCGGAACACCACCGATCTGCCCACTCCACGTCCGGAACCCGTTTCTCTCTTACTCGCATCCGCTCGGATTGAACGGCTCTACAAGCCATTCAATCGGAGTCCGTATTACAGGCTGTACAGGTCCGTGTACTTCCCGCGCAGGTACGCCAGGTACGGCGCGGCGGTCATGCCCTGCCCGGTCGCGCGTTCCACCAGTTCGGTCGGGGTGAACGTCCGGCCCGGCGCGTACACGTGCTCGCGCAGCCAGCCGTGCAGGCGACCGAACTCGCCCCGCGCGATGTCCCCGTCCAGGTCCGGGTTCGCCGCCTGGGCCGCCGCGTAGAACTGCGCGCTCAGCACGTTCCCCAGCGTGTACCCCTGGAACACCCCGCCGATCCCGCCGCTGAACCAGTGCACGTCCTGAAGCACGCCGTCCACGTGACTGGGGGCGCGCAGGCCCAGGTTCGCCTCGTACGCCGCGTGCCACGCGTCCGCCAGATCGGAAATGGCCAGCGACCCGCCCAGCAGCTGCCGCTCCAGCTCGTAGCGCGTGATCACGTGCAGGTTGTACGTCAGCTCGTCCGCGTCCGTGCGGATCAGGCTGCGGCGCACCACGTTCACCGCGCGGAACATCTCCTCCTCGGTCACGTCCGAAAGCTGCTCCGGGAACGCCTCCCGGAAGCGCCCGAACTGCCCCGCCCAGAACGCCCGCGACCGCCCCACCAGGTTCTCCCACAGCCGCGACTGACTCTCGTGCACCCCGGCACTCACGCCTCCGCCCAGCGGGGTGTCCAGCAGGTCCTCCGCGACGCCCTGCTCGTACAGCGCGTGCCCCACCTCGTGCAGCGTCGAGTACAGCGCGTCCGTCGGGTCCGCCAGCTGCGCCCGCGTCGTGATCCGCACGTCCCGCGCACCCAGCCGCGTCATGAACGGATGCGCCGTCAGATCCTGCCGCCCCCGCGCGAAATCGTACCCGTACAGCGCCCCGACCTCCTCACCCAGCCGCAACTGCGTGGGAATCGGGTACTCGCGCGCCAGGAAGTCCATCCGGGGCGCCGGGGCCGCCGCGACCGCGTCCACCAGCGGCACCAGCGCCGCGCGTAACTCCGCGAATACCGCGTCCACCTGCGCGGCCGTCATCCCCTCATCCGAGGCGTCCACGAAGAAATCCATCGGGTCCGCGAACTCCGGGAAGAAACCAGCGCGCTGCACGCTCAGGTCCAGCGTCCGCTCCAGCAGCGGCACCATCCGCGCCCAGTCGTTCGCGGGCCGCGCCTCCACCCACGCCGCGTAACTCTCACCGGCATGCTGCGCCGACGCCCGCACGAACTCCCCCGGCAGGCGCGTCGCCCGCTCGAACTCCCGCCGCGCCACCCCCAGCATCCGCGCCTCAGTAGGCCCCAGATCCAGCGCGCCCGCCTGATCCAGCAGCCGCCCATACCCGGCGTCCGTCGCCCGCGCGTGCCGCACGCCCGCCAGCAGCGCCCGCTGCCGCGCCCGGCCCGACCCCGCCGCGCCCGGCAGGTACGTACTCTGATCCCACCCCAGCAGCGCCCCGATCCCACCCAGGTCCGCCAGTTCCTGCCAGTGCGCCCGCAGCGCCACCCACGTCTCATGCTGTGTCATGGCCCGCAGCGTACCGCGCCCCCAGCCGGATGGCCTGCGCCAACTGGCCGATCCCCCACCGGCCTTACCCCGCGCACACTGACCCCATGACCGACCACGCCCTCTCCAGACGCCTCTCGTACCTGCTGCGCCACGCCCCACACGAGGCGGGCCTGACCCTCGCGCCCGGCGGCTGGGTGCCGCTCGCGCCACTGCTCTCGCACCTGAACGTCACCCGCCCGCAGGTTGAGGCCGTCGTCGTAGGAAGCGACAAGGGGCGCTTCAGCCTGCGCGGCGACCACATCCGCGCCAACCAGGGTCACAGCGTGCCCGTCGACCTGCAACTCGAACCTGCCACGCCGCCCGCGCGGCTGTATCACGGCACGCACGCTGGCGCCCTGCCCGCCATCCGCGAGGAGGGACTGCGCCCCATGAACCGCCACCACGTCCACCTCTCACCCGACCCGGACACCGCCCGGCGAGTCGGCGCGCGGCGCGGCCCGCCTGTCATCCTCACCATCCGGGCAGGGGAGATGCACGCCGCCGGACACGTGCTGTTCGTCAGCGAGAACGGCGTGTGGCTGGTGGACCGCGTGCCGCCCGCGTACATCGACGGTGCATAACGCACCTGGGGCTGCCTCGGCAGAGGGCGTGCTGGACGGCAGAAACCGGGCCGCGTGGTGGGGGGTTGACGCGCCCTGCATACCGGGGTATCCTTTCCTTATCACCGCCGAAGCAGGCGGGTTTTTTATTTTCAGCCTGAATTGCCCAGGCGGCCCGACATCACCGCTCTCCTTCCCGCCGCATTCGAGACAGCGTTTCCGGCTCCCGTCCACCTGCTTCAATCTACCCGGCCCTGATCCCCCCTGATCCGGAGGTGTCCCTGTGTCCAGTGAACGAATGACCATCACCAAGGCCCTGAGCGAACTGAAACTGCTGGAGAAACGCGCCAACAAACTGATCGACGAGACGCCCTTCGTGACCTTCACGGTCGGCGCGGAGCCGCCCCGCGAGGCCCGCAGCGCCGCCGAGTTCACCGACCGCGCCAGGGCCCGCCGCCAGAGCGTCACGGACCTGCTGCGCCGCCGCTCGGCCATCAAGGCGGCCGTGGTCGCCAGCAACGCCCGCACCACCGTGGACATCGCCGGGCAGACCTACACGGTCGCCGCCGCGATCGAACGCAAGGCCAGCGTCGCCTTCGAGCAACGCCTGATCGCGCGGCTGCGGAGCGACCTCGCCCGCGCGCAGCGGGAAGTCGAACTGCACAACGAGCGGGCCGGTGAACGCCTCGATCAGCAGGCGCAGGCGCTGCTGGGCAAGGAAGGCTCACGCGGCGCGGAGTACGAGGCGCTGCACCGCTCCTTCATGGACCGCAACGCCGCGCGCCTGCTCGACCCGCTGGACGCACAGGCGGACATCGACCGGCTGTCGGATCAGGTAGACGCGTTTCTTGCCGAGGTCGATCAGACCCTGAGTGTCAGCAACGCCCTGACGGTGATCGACGTGCCGTGAGGGCCGGGGCTGGCCGTTCGAACGGCGCGCGCCGTGACCGCCCCGACCACAGGGTCATGTGGTTAACTCCCTGACTTCCGGAAACTGGATGTCTTCTGCACCAACCCCCCACAGGGGGGCCGCTGAACACTCAAAGTTGACAGTTCAGGTGACAGCCTTCACACCTCTCAACCCTCTTTCCATGAACGCTCAGCGCTCAAGCTTGCAAGGCTCGATCAAATCCTGGACGCAGGGCACCCACGGACCCGGTCACTCCGGCGCGCGGCCCCCAGGCTGAACGGTCAGCCCCACCCACATCAGGGCTCCCTGGCACCACCGGGGAGCCCTGAACCACTTTGACCCCTGCCGGAGTTGAGGCAGCGTGGCCATCCGGGTTCGGGCTACCCTGCCCTCATGGATCTCGCTGCTGCCCGCACCGCCCTGCAAGCCGCCTCCCGCGTTGCCGTGCTGACCGGCGCGGGCGTCAGTGCCGAGAGCGGCATCCCCACCTTCCGGGACGCGCAGACCGGCCACTGGGCGCGCTTCCGGCCCGAGGACCTCGCCAGTCCGCCCGCGTACCGCCGCGACCCCGAGATGGTCTGGGAGTGGTACGCGGGCCGCTACCGTGACGTGCTGGCCGCGCAGCCGAACGGCGCGCACGACCTGCTGGCGCGGCTGGAGGTACAGAAAGGCGCGGGGTTCTTCCTGGCCACGCAGAACGTGGACGGCCTGCACCACCGCGCGGGCAGCGGCACACACGGCGGGCGGGTCGTGGAACTGCACGGCAACCTCCTCAGCGGCCGGGACGAGGTCACGGGGCAGACGTTCCCCCTCGCTGCGCCCGCTGAGCTGGTCACGCCGCCCACCTCCCCGCTCGGGAACCGCATGCGGCCCAACGTCGTCTGGTTCGGCGAGTACCTCCCCGAGAACGCCCTGGAAGCCGCGCAGGACGCCTTCGCCGCCGCCGAGGTCGCGCTGGTCATCGGCACGAGCGGCGCCGTGTACCCCGCCGCCGGCCTGGCCGCCGAGACCCTGCGGCGCGGCGGGATCGCCATCGAGATCAACCCCACCGACACCGAGATCTCGCACCAGATGACCTACGTGGTGCGGGACGTCGCGTCACGCGGACTCGCCGCCCTGCTGGAATGAAGAAGGGACTCGTCCCGGCGCGCATCTGGGGCCTGCTCGCCAGCGAGGCCGACCGCGTGGTGCTCTTCCGGCGCGGCCCCTCGCAGTGGACGCGCGTGTACCTGTGGGACACCGCCACCGACACCCTGACACCCGGATCGTGGTTCCAGGGGCGGCTGTACGAGTGGATGAGCGACCTCTCGCCCGACGGCGAGCACCTGCTGTACGCCGCGCGGAACGAATCGAAGCGGCAGCAGGCGCTGGCAATGGAACGCTACGGCGTCAGGATGTGGAGTTGGACGGCCCTGTCGAAACCGCCGCAGGTGCACGCCATCGGACTGTGGAACGCCTCGGACGGCTGGAGCGGAGGCGGCGCGTTCCGGGACTCACGCACGATCCAGGTCAACCACACCGACCTGACAAGACAGCAACTGATCCACCCACCCGGGTTCGTGGTTTTGCACGCGCCAGGGAGGCAAGGGGTCAATCCCCTGACGGCGACGCTTCAAGGGACCGGTTGGCGCGTCACGCACGAGCCCGAGCAGTGGATCGGCATGGGGGAAGCGCACCCGTTCACGCTGCGCAAGGGGGCACTGGAAATGAACTTCATCAGCGATCAGCGGTACCACCGCTTCGTCCGGTACCGCTGGCTGGCGGAAGGCCCGTCGCCCGATCTGGAGGGTGCCACCTGGGCCGACCTCGACCGCCGGGGGCGGCTGCTGATCGCCCGCGCCGGACGCGTGTTCATCTGGCGCGGGGGGCAGGAGTCGGAACTGGTGGACCTGAATGCCGACCAGCCGCCCCGCCCGGCTCAGCCTGCGTAGGGGTTGGGGCGCGTGGCCTCCTGCGCGAGCCATTGCGCCCAGGTGCGGCCCACGCCGCTCAGGTCCGGGCGGGTGAGGGGCGTGAAGCGCCGCGCGGCGGGGACGGGCAGGACGCGGGTGCGGGTGCCGGTCGCGTCGGCCCAGGTGCGGGCGAGGTCCGGCAGGGCGAGCACCTGCGGCCCGACGATGTCCGGCGCGCGGCCCTGCGGGGCACCCAGCGCGACCTGAGCGATCTGCGCGGCGGCGGCGTGGACATCCACCGGCTGGAGGGGCAGGCCCGGCAGGGGCAGCAGCGGCGCGCGGGTCAGGCGCGACAGCATGAACGCCACGAACTCATGGAACTGCGTGGCGCGCACCACCGTGAACGGCACGCCGCCCGCCGCGACCAGCGCCTCGGTCTGGGTCTTGGCGCGGTAGTACGGGAACGCCCGCACCTGATCGCAGCCCACGATGCTGACGTACACGACGTGCCGCACGCCCGCCTCCCGCGCTGCCGCGAGGAGCACGCCGGTCATCTCGACGTCCGACTGGGGCCGCGACGGCTGGCTGGCCGCGTGAATGACGGTGTCCACGCCTCGCAGCGCGTCCGCGAGGCCCGCGCCGGTCTGCAGGTCGCCCTGCCGGAAGGCGGGGCGGGGGTCGGCGTGGCGCGACAGGACGCGCACGTCCGCGCGGCCCTCCAGGGCAGGCAGGAGGGCGCGGCCCAGTACGCCGCTGCCTCCGGTGAGGAGCATGGTCTTCATGGGGTGGCCTCCAGCAGCGTGGAAAGGGGGAGAGGATGCGTTGCTGCGTTCAGCAGACGCCATGGCGCGTGGCGGATTGTCCCCCGCCGGGTGTCTGATTTCTCCCACACCCGTTCCGGGAAAGCCTGTTAATTTCTAGGTGGCCCGCTCTCGGGTGGGCCGCTTCCTTCGGGGTGGGGTGGAATTCCCTACCGGCGGTGATGGCGTGAGCCTCAGCCCGCGAAGCCCGCGCAGACTGCACCACGCGCAGGCCCGATCCGGTGAGATTCCGGAGCCGACGGTGTTATGGCGCGCAGAGACGCTCAGGCGGATCAAGAAAGGCGAGGGGCCGTCCCCGAGCCTGTGGCCCATTCAGTCCGGATGAGAGAAGGAGGAACGCTGCCTGCCCCCCAGCAGGTGGCGACAGACCATGTATGAAGTGAATGCTCCACCCGCAGGGGTGGCGGCGGCACTGCCGGTAGACGAGCGGTTCATGACGCTTGCGCTGGCGGAGGCTGCCAGAGGACTGGGCCGCACCGCGCCGAATCCCCCCGTGGGCTGCGTGATCGTGCAGGGCGAGGACGTGGTGGGGCGAGGCTTCCACCCGAGGGCCGGTGAGCCGCACGCGGAGGTGTTCGCCCTGCAAGGCGCGGGCGAGCAGGCGCGTGGGGCCACCGCGTACGTGACGCTGGAACCGTGCAGTCATCACGGGCGCACGCCGCCCTGCGCGGACGCGTTGATCGCGGCGGGCGTGCGGCGGGTGGTCGTGGCGGCGCTGGACCCGAACCCGCTGGTGGCGGGGCGCGGCGTGCAGCGGCTCCGGGACGCCGGGATCGAGGTCACGGTGGGCGTGCTGGAGGCCCAGGCCGTGCGGCAGCAGGCGGGCTTCCGCAGTCTGATCGTGCGGGGCCGCCCGTGGGTGGTGGCGAAGTACGCCATGACCCTGGACGGCAAGGTGGCCGCGCTGGACGAGGGTAACGGCGCGGTCAGCGGCACGGAGGCCCGAGAGCGCACCATGCGCTGGCGTGACGAACTGGACGCCATCGCGGTCGGGAGCGGCACGCTGGGGCTGGACGATCCGACACTGACGACGCGTGGCGTGCCGGGGGGCCGGGACCCGCGCCCGGTGGTGTTCGACCGCCGCGCGTCGAGCGACCCGCAGGCCCGCGCGTGGCGCGACGGCGCGGTGCTCGTGACCGCCCCGGACGCCGACGCGACCGCGCACGAGGCCGCCGGGATCACCGTGCAGCGCGCCGACTCGCTGCCGGACGCCCTGAGCGGACTGGTGGGCCTGGGCCTCAGCAGCGTGCTGTTGGAGGGTGGCCCGACCCTCCTGAGTGCCTTCTTAGCGCAGGGACTGGTGGACGAGGTACGGGTGTTCGTGTCCCCGAAACTCCTCGGCGCGGGCCTGAGCCCCCTGACCGGCCCCGCGCGCCCCATGCACGAGGCGCAGGCGTTGCAGGACGTGACGGTCGAAACCCTCGGCCCGGACGTCCTGATCACCGGTCTGCTGCAGGGCATCCCGCGCGTCTGAAGCTTCCTTCCCCGTGGAGGAGCGGCGAGTGCGCCCCTGCCTCCACCCGAGGTCAAAGCATGTTTACTGGAATCATCGAACAGGTCGGGCAGATCGCCCGCACCACCGAGAACGAGGGGAACCTGACCGTCACCATCCAGCCCGCCCGCATGTGGGCGGACGTCGAACTGGGCGAGAGCATCGCCGTGAACGGCACCTGCCTGACCGTGACCACCTGGGACGCGACGGGCTTCACCGTGGACCTCAGCCGCGAGACGCTCGCCAAGACCGCCCCACACTGGCGGGAGGGCGTCAAGGTGAACCTGGAGCGCGCCATGACCGCCCACGCGCGCTTCGGCGGGCACGTCGTGAGCGGGCACGTGGACGGCGTGGGCACGGTCCTGCGCGTGGACGCCCAGCCCGGCGCGTACACCATGACGGTGCGCGCCGCGCCGCACCTCGCGCGGTACCTCGTGCCGAAAGGGAGCGTCACCGTGGACGGCGTGAGCCTGACCGTCGTGGACGCAGGGGGTCCGGCGGGCAGCCGCGCGGACCTGCGCCCGGACGAATTCACGCTGTGGCTCGTGCCGCACACGCTGGAGGTCACCACCCTGCACACCTGGGCGGCGGGCACGCAGGTGAATCTGGAGGCCGACCAGATGGCCAAGTACGTCGAGCGGCTGATCCTGATGCGCGACTGGGAGGTGGGTCAACGGGTCGAAGGGTCTGAAGGTCTGAAGTCTGAAGGGTCGAAGGGGCGGATTGAGGGGGCGGGTTGTTCCTCGGACTCTCAGACCCTTGGACCCTCAGACTCGCCGATCGTGGAAGGAGGCGTGCTGTGACCCTCGCCTCCATCCCTGAGCTGCTGGCGGAACTGCGGGCCGGGCGGCCCGTGATCCTCGTGGACGACGAGAACCGCGAGAACGAGGGCGACCTGCTGATGCCCGCAGCCACGGCGACGCCCGAGTGGGTGAACTTCATGGCGCGCGAGGGCCGCGGCCTGATCTGCGTGACCCTCACGCCCGACCGCGCCCGTGCGCTGGACCTGACGCCCATGGTGGGCAGCAGCACGGACCCGAACGGCACGGCGTTCACCGTCAGCGTGGACCACGTCAGCAACAGCACCGGCATCAGCGCCTTCGACCGCGCCGCCACCATTGCCGCCCTGATGGATGACGGGGCGAAACCCGCCGATTTCCGCCGCCCTGGCCACATCTTCCCGCTCGTCGCGCGGCCCGGCGGGGTGCTGCGCCGCGCCGGACACACCGAGGCCGGGTGCGACCTCGCCCGGCTGGCGGGCTTCCCGCCCGTCGGCGTGATCTGCGAGATCATGGGCGACGACGGCGAGATGAGCCGCCTCCCGGACCTCCTCGCGTTCGGCGAACGGCACAGCCTGAAGGTCGGCAGCATCGAGGGGCTGATCGCGTACCGCCTGGAACACGACCCCTTCATGCAGCTGGTCGCGGAAGCGAAGTTGCCCACCGAGCACGGCGAGTTCCGCATCGTCGGCTTCGAGGACTCCCTGACCGGCGCGGAACACGTCGCGCTCGTCATGGGCGACGTCACCCCGGACCCTCTGCTCGTGCGCGTGCACAGCGAATGCCTCACCGGGGACGGCTTCCACAGCCTGCGCTGCGACTGCGGCCCGCAACGCGACGCGGCCATGCAGGCCATCGCCGCCGAGGGCCGCGGCGTCCTCGTGTACCTCCGGCAGGAAGGGCGCGGCATCGGCCTGCTGAACAAGATCCGCGCCTATCACCTCCAGGACGGCGGTGCCGACACCGTCGAGGCGAACCTGCAACTGGGGTTCCCCGCCGACGCCCGCGACTTCGGCATCGGCGCGCAGATGCTCCACCTGCTGGGCGCGCGGCAACTGCGCGTCCTCACCAACAACCCCCGCAAACTCCACTCCCTGGGCGGCTTCGGCCTGGAAGTCGTCGAACGCGTGCCCCTCCACGTCGGCCGCAACGAACACAACACCGCCTACCTCAGCACCAAAGCCGAAAAACTCGGCCACATCGGCACCGACGGCAGCGGGGACTGAGAACCCCTCAGTCGGCTTCGCCGCCAGCTCCCCTCAAGGGGAGCCAAGGACACACCCCTGCCTCCCCTTGAGGGGAGGTGCCCGAAGGGCGGAGGGGTTCGCCCGCAGCTTCACCACCCATCACCCACACTTCATCCCCTTTCCGAGGAGACCCACCATGAACCGAATTGAAGCCAATCTGCTTGCCACCGACCTGAAGTTCGCTGTTGTCAGTACCCGCTGGAATCATCTGATCGTGGACCGTCTGGTGGAGGGGGCGGAGCTGGCGTTCGTGCAGCACGGCGGGAAGACCGGGAACCTGGATCATTTCCTCGCGCCGGGGAGTTACGAGGTGCCGCTGATTGCGCGGAAGCTGGCGGAGTCCGGGAAGTATGACGCGGTGGTGTGCCTGGGGGCCGTCATCAAGGGCGATACGGATCACTACGATTTCGTGGCGGGGGGCGCGGCGAACGGCATCCTGAACACCAGCCTGCACACGGGGGTGCCCGTGGCGTTCGGCGTGCTGACGACGGACACGGTCGAGCAGGCCCTGAACCGCGCGGGGATCAAGGCGGGGAACAAGGGCGGCGAGGCGGTTCTGGCGATGATCGAGACGGTGAACCTGCTGCGGCAGATCGGGTAGGCCGGAACGCTGGGTGCGGGGGCGGCGTTCGTGCCTTCCTCCGCCAATCCCGCTTTGACTCACACCCGGCCCTGTAACGGGTTGTTATGCTGTTGTGCTTGATGCGGGGCCGCCACTGGAGTCCCGAAAAGGGGTGATGTGTTGTGACGGCAGCTGAGAATATGCAGGATCAGGTTTTTCCCGCACCGATCAAATCGGTCGAGGGTGGCAGTGCCGCCGAGCGGGCGGGCGTGCAGCCGGGTGACGTGCTGCTGCGCGTGAACGGCGAGCCCGTCACGGACGTGCTGGCGTACCGGCACGCGCTGTCGCAGGGGCGCGCGACTCTGGAGATCGCCCGGCCGAAGGAGGCGCCGCGCGTCATGACGGGCGTGGCGGGCACGGCGCAGGATCACCACCGGTTGTTCCTGCCGTCCCCGCCCAGCCTGGAGGACACGTTCACGTTCGACGTGGAGTGGGAGGATCCGGGCCTGGAGTTCGAGGAGGTGCTGTTCGACGGCATCAAGAAGTGCGCGAACAAGTGCGATTTCTGTTACGTGCATCAGATGCCGCGCGGCTTCCGCAAGAGCCTGTACATCATGGACGACGATTACCGCCTGTCGTTCCTGTACGGGTCGTTCGTGACCCTGACGAACCTCTCGGAGGGGGACATTCAGCGGATCGAGAACGAGAACCTCTCGCCGCTGTATGTGTCGGTTCACACGGCGAACCAGGACCTGCGGCAGGACATGATGAAGTGGTGGCGCCTGAAGGTCAAAGACCAGCAGGCCGTGCAGATCCGCTCCATGATCGAGCGCCTGGAGCAGATCGACCTGTACACGCAGATCGTGCTGGTCCCGGAACGCAACGACCGCGAGAACCTCGACGAGACCGTGGAGTACCTGGCGAGCCGTCCGAACGTGATCAGCGCGGCGGTCGTGCCGATCGGTCTGACCTCGCACCGCACGAACCTGCCGGACGTGCGGACCTTCACGCGGGAGGAAGCGCAGGACAGCCTGCGCCGCCTGAACGTGTGGCGCAAGCGCTTCCTGACCGAGCGGGGTACGCGCTTCGTGTTCCCCAGCGACGAACTGTACCTGCTGGCCGGAGAGCCGCTGCCGACCGAGGAGGAGTACGAGGGCTTCCCGATGCTGGAAAACGGCGTGGGCATGATCCGCGACTTCCTGACCGAGGCTCTGCCGGAACTCCCGGCGGCGCTGCCCGAGCCCCGGCGCGTGATCCTGGGCACGGGTTCGCTGTTCGCCGAGTCCCTGGACCGGGCCGTCGAGCCGCTGCGGGCCATCGAGGGCCTGACCCTGGAGGTGCGCGCCATCGAGAACAAGACGTTCGGGAAGGTCACGACCGTGGCGGGCCTGCTGACGGGCCGCTGCTTCCGGCACGCCATCAAGCCGGGCGAGGCGGACCTGCTGATCGTGCCGCCCACCACCCTGCGCTACGGCACCGAGCTGATGCTGGACGACGTGAGCCTGGATGAACTGCGCGCCGAGTTGCGCATGGACATCCGGCCGGGTGGCGCGACGCTGGGCGAACTGGCCCGCGTGATCCTTCAGGGCGCGCAGAGCAGCGGTCACCAGTGGGGCATGAGCGCGCATGCCGTGAAGGACAGCGGGCGCGAGGAACCGGCGTCCGTGCAGGTGGCCGAGCAGAACATGCGCGGTCAGGCTTAAGCGGAAAGGGACAGGGCAGGGAACGGGGGCGGCGGCCTCAGCGGGCGCACATCTGCCCCCGGCTGAGGCTGCCGCCCCTGTCGTGGTCTGGGCCCGATGGACAGCAGTGCCCGGTCGCGCGCCGGGTGTTTTCCGTCGTGCCAGCCCGCGTTGATCGTTGAAACGGACGGTTGGATGGCGCCGGGTCGGTGCTACGCGTGGATGCCCGGACGGTTGGCGCGACCTTCATGTGGCGGCCAGACTGACCGGCCCGTCATCCGATCGGGACTGCGGCGCATATGACTGTTCAGGACCCGGCAAGTGTTCGGGGCAGGCCGGGCGGCGGCGGTGAATCCTTCACGCGGTCAGCCTGGATTTCACCGTCACCGATTCACGTTCCAGGCCACTTCTTCCAGGACACGTCACGTTCCAGGCCACGCGCCGGAGGTTCCACCATGCGAAAAACACCCTTTATCGAATCGCGCCTCGCGGCCACCCTGACCGTTCCGCCCCGCCGGGACGCCGCGCCACTGGCGCAGAAGGTGGACGCCCTTGAACTGCGGCTGGTGGGCTGGTGGGTGCGGCACGGCGTGACGCTGCTGCGGCTGGCGCTGGGGCTGATTTTCGTGTGGTTCGGCGCGCAGAAGTTCTTTCCGGGTCTCAGTTCCGCCGAGGCGCTCGCCACGCGGACCATCTCGGTCCTGACGTTCGGGCTGGTGCCGCCGCAGGTGAGCCTGCCGGTCCTGGCGACCTGGGAGTGCCTGATCGGGCTGGGCCTGCTGACGGGCCGGTTCATGCGGGTCACGCTGCTGCTGCTGTTCGCGCAGATGGCCGGGACGTTCCTGCCGCTGGTGTTCTTTCCCGCCGAGACGTTCAAGTTCGTGCCGCTGGTCCCGAACCTGGAAGGGCAGTACATCCTGAAGAACCTCATATTGATCGCGGGTGGTCTGGTGGTCGGGGCGACCATGCGGGGGGCGCGCATGATGGAAAGCGCCGAGCAGGACGCCGCGCGTGACACCCTGCGGCTTGCGGCCGGGCCGCGTACCTGACGTCTGGTGCGGGCGCTCTGGCCTGATGAGGGCGGGAGGCGCAAGTGGTATGGCCCGCTGGGGGGGGTTGTCTGCGATTGGTAGCAGAAAATGGCGCTTCTGGACCTGAAATACCCCACATCACCCCCAAAGTAAACTAGACAACCTTATGTGAATTGCATTGCCATCCAATGAAAGGAGTGTAAAACTTCACGCATGATCAGCGGATTCAAGGATTTCATCATGCGTGGCAACATCGTCGACCTCGCCATCGCCGTCGTCACCGGCGCGGCCTTCGCGGCGCTCGTCACGGCCTTCTCGAACGCCTTCATCAACCCCCTGATCAAACTGGTCACGGGCGGCGGCGCCGTCGGCGGCAAATTCACGGTCGACGGCGTGGACTTCGATTATGGCCTGTTCATCACGGCCCTGATCACCTTCCTGCTCACCATGGCCGTCATCTACTTCGTGGTCGTCGTGCCCTACAACAAGTTCCGCGAACGCCTCGCCAAGCCGGTCGAGGCCGCGCCCGCCGGTCCCAGCAACGAAGAGAAACTCCTGATGGAAATCCGCGACGCCCTGCGCGCCCGCTGAACCCCCGTCCCAGCACAGACTGAAGCGCGGCCCTCACACACGTGGGGGCCGCCCCTTTATGCTGCCATTCATGACCCGATCCGCGAACTACGCCCGCGCCTTCCAGATGCACCGCGCCGCCCTGATGGACCTCTACGATCAACTGCCCGAGGACCAGGGCGGCTTCAGCGCCTGGGAAGGCGGCATGAACTTCATGGCGCAGGCCGACCACCTGTCGGTCAGTGCCACCCGCTTCCTCAGCATGATCCAGGGACAGGCGCCCGCGCCCGCCCCGGAACCCAGCCAGACCCTCACCGAGGCGCGCGGCCGCCTGTGGGACACCAACGAACTGGCCCTGGCCGCCATCAGCGCCCTGAGCGACGACGACCTCGCCCGCCGCGTCCCGGCCTTCGGCGGCCGCGAGATGCCCGTCACCGCCCTGCTCGACATGATCATCACGCACGAGGCGCACCACAAGGGCCAGGTGTGGGTCATGGCCCGCATGGTGGGCGTCAAACCGCCCATGTTCGTCAAGATGGGCTGAGGCACCCGCCCGCCACCGAACAGCACATCAGGCAGGACATCAGAAAAGGCCGCTGGCAGCGTGAATGCGCCAGCGGCTTTCTGTGCGGCCTGCCGTTCAGTTCACCAGTTTGGTCTTGTTCGTCACGAAGTCCATCAGCACGTACTGCCCGATGTTCTGCGGCGTCGTGAAGTACGCCTTGCCGCGTGTCATCTCGCTGACGCGGCGCACGAAGCCCACCAGTTCCGGGTCGCGGGCCAGCATGAACGTGTTCACCTGAATGCCGCTGCGGCGGCAGTTGGCGACCTCGCGCAGGGTCGCGCCCAGCACGTAGGGGTCCAGGCCGTAAGCGTTCTTGTAGATCCGGCCGTCCGGGAGGGTCAGGGCGCTGGGTTTTCCGTCCGTGATCATCACGATCTGCTTCATGTCCTTGTTCTCACGCTTGAGCAGCTGCTGCGCCAGTCGCAGGCCGCCCGCCGTGTTCGTGTGGTACGGCCCGATCTGCGCCTGCGCCAGCCTGGAGACCGGCACTTCCTCGGCGCTGTCGTGGAACAGCACGAACTTCACGGTGTCGCCCGGGTACTGCGTGCGGATCAGGTGCGCCAGCGCCAGCGCCACCTGCTTGGCGGGCGTGAAGCGGTCCTCGCCGTACAGGATCATGGAGTGAGAGCAGTCCAGCAGCACCACCGTCGCCGCCGAGCTGTTGTACTCGGCCTGCCGGATGACCAGATCGCTCTCTTCGAGGTTGTCGAAGCCCTTGCTGATCACGTTGCCCAGCGTGGCGGTCGTGTCGAGGTTCATGGTGTCCCCGAACTCGTACCCCTTGAGTTCGCCGGTCATCTCGACGCCACTGGCGTACTCGCGGGTGTCGTGCGCGCCCGCGCTGCTGCGGCCCAGGCCGCCCATCAGGTCCCGCAGGCTCTTGTACCCCAGGAAATCGATGCTCTTGTCGGTCAGCTGGAACTTCGCGTCGCCGGGTTCGCCCGCGCCGCCGCCCTCGCCATCCTCGAATTCCTTGCGGATGAAGCCGTCCTGTTGCAGGCGGTCCATCAATTGCTGAATCTGCTGCCCCAGCCCCGTCTCGCGGATGTCGTCGGCCTGCATGGCCTCCAGCAGCTGCTCTTCGGGGATCATGCCGCGCTCGGCCAGCGCTTCCAGGATCGCGTCGAACAGGTCGTCCATGCTGGGCCGGGCATTCGGGTCCGGGTCGTACGGGTCGTTCATGCCCTGCCCCAGCAGCGCCTCCTGAATCATCTGCATCAGTTCACTGGAATCCAGCTGATCCAGTTCCCCCTCGAACTTGCTGTACCGGGTAATGCGCGCCATGAAGACCTCCGTTCACTCCCAGCATGGCGCGTTTCCGGGCGGCACTTTGTAAGGGTCTGGGCCTTTCGGGCGCGTGAACGTTGCCGCACCTGCCCGCTATTCCAACCGCTGCGCCGGGTGCGTCACAATGGAGGGTATGACTGATGCTCCTGCCTCCCTGCGTCCTGACGCCCGCCTCGTGCGCCTGCACGCCGAACGCGGCGACCCGCAGGCCCGGCTGGCCGGCGCGCTGGCCGCGCTGGAAGGCGCCGACTGGGGCGTGCTGCTGCGCGACCACGCCGCCCTGGCCCGCCAGCTGGCCGCGCAACTGGGCGGCGGCACGCTGCGCGTGGACCCCCGCGTGCGCTTCGACCGGGACGCCCTGGCGGACGCCGGACTGGCCGCCGCGACCCTCGACGCCGACTGGCGCGGCGCGCGCGCCGTGTGGCTGATGGAACCCGGCGCGGACGACCTGGACCGCGCCCGCCGCGCCGGGGTGCCCGTGATTGCCGACGCGACCCTCGCTCCTGGCGGGGACTGGTTGCGGCGCGGCGCGGCGCTGGTCGTGTACCGCGACAGCGTCACCCTGACCGGTCACGGGGACGCCCCGCTGGCCGTGCTGTTCGGGCAGGGCCGCCGCCCGGACGTGGTGGGCGCGCCGCCCAGTGACCTGAGCGTGTCGCTGGCCCTGCGGGACGCCGCGACCCTGCCGCTGCGACTGGCCCGCGCGGCCCGCACGACCGCGCAACTGGCCGAGCGGCTGGGCGGCGCGGCGCAACCGGCCGGGCCGACCGCGCTGCTGCTGGCCCCGGACGCCGTGGCCGACACGGTCGCGCCCTCGGGTGGGGTGCTGGCCGCCGCGCGCAGCGTGGGCGGGGGCGTGCTGGTCACGCCGGGCCTGGAGGACCTGAGCGTGACCCTGACGCTGGTGCAGGGCGAGGCGGCCAGCCAGGGGGACCGGCCGGGCGCCGCGCAGGAGGGTTCCGCGCCGCGCGAACCGGAGGTTGCCCAGGAGGACGCGGCGCGCGGCGGGCGTGGTGAGGGGCGAGGTGAGGGGCGGGGCGAGGAACGCCGCGAGTTCCGCGCTGGCCGCCGTGACCGCCAGGACCGTGGCGGGGACCGGTTCTCGCGTGGCCGCCGTGACGAGTTCCGCCGCGACGAGTTCCGGCGGGAGGGCCGCCCGGACGAGCGCAGCGACAGTGAACCCAGGAACGCTGCTCCCAGGGACAGTTCAGTCAGGGACAGTGCTGCCAGGGAGGCTGCGGCGCGTGACCTGCCGCAGCGGGACGCGCCGCAACGAGAGGACGCCCGCCCGCAGGGTCGCCCTGCTGATCGTCCGGCCGACCGTCCGGGCGAGCGGGGCCGTGACCTGCCGGGTGCGGCGCAGCCCGAGCGCGTGACCTTCGAGGCGCCCGCACAGGTGGCGCCCGCGCAGGTGGCCCCTGTGCAGGTGAACGCCACGCCGGTGGCCGGGCCGACGGACGCGCCGGAGGAAACCTGGGAGCCGGAGATCGTGTTCAGCGATTCGCCGTCCAGCACGCCGGACAGCGTGCCTGCGCCGCTGCCCGCGCCGATCAGTACGGGCGGGGCGGACACGCTGCCGGAGGCGGAACTGCCGGACGCGCCGACGGCCGGGGAACCTGAAGCTGCCGCGCCGGACACCCGGACGGAGGGCCGCGCCGCGCGGGGTCGTTCCGAGGGCCGCGCTGGCGGGCGCGGCGATGGCCGTTCCGAGCGGGGTGCGGGGCGTCCCGTGCGGGACCGTCCGGCGCCGGTGGAGGCGGACGCGACGCCCGTGATGCTCACGCCGGACCTGCCGGGCGGCAGGGAGGATCCGGCCGCGAACCTCAGTGAAGAGCAGGCGGAGGTGTACGCCCGGTTGCGTGACTGGCGGAACGCCGAGGCCAAGCGGCAGGAGATCAGCCGGTTCATCGTGGCGAGCAACGCGACCCTGGCCGAGATCGCGCGCCGCGTGCCGTACACCGAGGCCGACCTGCACGAGGTGCGCGGCATGGGCCCCGAGCGTCTGCGCAAGTACGGCGAGCGGATCCTGGAACTCGTGCGCGGCTGATCGCCAGTACGGCAGGGGGCGGCGGGCAGGGGAGACGGAAGTCCCTGCCCGCCGCCCCCTACCGTCGCCTTCACTGCCTGTTCTGCGGGCGGGCAGGCCAACACCGGACGCTTCCCGTGATCGATTGCTGGTGGCGGATGGGACGGCGGTCTGGTTCAGCTGGAAGCCCGCAGAGGCGGGGGGCACGGTTGATACGGACTCCGATTGAATGGGCTGCGAAGACCGCTGGGTCCGAGCGGATGCGGGTGGGGGCCGAAGCGCCCCTCCGGACGTGGGGCTGGCAGGGCCGGTGAAGTGCCGGACTGTCAGCGAGACAGACGGCAGGCCGTATGGGGCAGGGGCACGGTTGAACCGGGTCTAATTTGACGCCGGGTCATGGGGATTGACAGGAGCGGCGGATGAGTGCACACTGACGGCACCTCAATGTAATCGTTTGCAACCGGTTTCCTCGTCTGGGAAACCACCCGAAATCACATTTCCGCCAAGGGGGTGTAATCGTTTTCAATGCCGAGTATTCAGGATGTCGCCCAGCTCGCCCAGGTCTCCACGGCCACCGCCTCCCGCGCCCTCTCCCGACCTGACATGGTCGCCCAGTCCACCCGCCAGCGCGTCCTGAACGCCGCGCAGCAACTCGGGTACCAGCCGAACGTGCTGGCCCGCAGCCTGCGCCAGGGCGAGACCCGCACCATCGGCGTGGTCGTCACGGACATCCTCAACCCCTTCCACGCCACGCTCGCCAAGGGCATTCAGGACGCCGCCGACCGGCACGGCTACGTGGCCTTCCTGTTCAACAGCGACGAGGAACCCGCCAAGGAACGCCGCGCGCTGGAAACCCTGCGCGGCCACCTGCCCCAGGGCCTGATCCTGGTGCCCACCAGCGGAGCGCGCGAACACCTGAAAGCCATGCCGGACCTGCCGGTCGTCGAACTCGACCGCGTGACCGGCAACCCGGACGCCACCACCGTCACCACCGACAACGCAGGCGGCGGCACGGCCGCCACCCGGCACCTGATCGACCTGGGCCACACCCGCATCGGCATGATCGTCGGCCAGCAGGACATCAGCACCGCCACGCAGCGCCACGACGCCTACCGCGCCGCGCTGGAAACCGCCGGACTGACCTACGACCCGGCGCTGGTCCTGCCCGGCAACCACCGCGAGGACGACGGGTACCGCGCCGCCATGCGCCTGCTGAGCCTCCCCCCAGACCGCCGCCCCACCGCTCTGTTCGTGGGCAACAACGAGATGACCGTCGGCGCCGTCCTGGCCGCCCGCGCCCTGAACCTGCACATCCCTGCCGACCTGAGCATCGTGGGCTTCGACGATTCCCGCTGGGCACAGACCATGACCCCACCCCTGACCGTCGTGGCGCAACCCGCCTACGACCTGGGCGTGCAGGCCTGCGAGCAACTGCTGCGCCTGCTGCACCACACCGGCGCCCGCACCCCGGCCCGCGTGCAACTGCCCACCACCCTGATCATCCGTCATTCCACCGGACCTCCGGGCCAGCCCAGAACCAGTGCGTCCAGCCGTGATCCAGCCCGCCCCGCCACCTCCAGTCACCCGCCCGTTACTCCCTCTGCCGGTCCACCCCGCGCCTGACCAGCTGCCCGTACCCGCCCTCTCATTCCCCCCAGGAGACCCACCATGCGCCACGCCAAACTGATCGCCGCCACCGCCGTCCTCGCCAGCGCCGCCGTGTTCACCGTCAGCACCGTGCAGGCCCAGAGCAGCGCCCAACCCGTGATCGGCCTGATCACCAAGACCGAAACCAACCCCTTCTTCGTGAAGATGAAAGAAGGCGCGCAGAAGGAAGCCACCCGCCTGGGCGCCAAACTCCTGACCGCCGCCGGGAAGGCCGACGGTGACAACGCCGGACAGGTCGCCGCGATCGAGAACATGGTCGCCGCCGGTGCCAAGACCATCCTGATCACGCCCAGCGACTCCAAGGCCATCGTGCCCGCCATCGCCAAGGCCCGCGCGCAGGGCGTCATGGTCATCGCGCTGGACAGCCCCACCGAACCCGCCAGCGCCGTGGACGCCCTGTTCGCCACCAACAACTACCAGGCGGGCGTGCTGATCGGCCAGTGGGCCAAGAAAGCCATGGGCAACAAGAAAGCCGTGATCGCCACCCTGGACCTGTTCCCCGGCCACCCGGTCGGCATCGCGCGACACAACGGGTTCCTGGCGGGCTTCGGCATCAAGGGCATCACGGCCAGCACCAAGGACCTCGTGAACACCGGCGTGGCCTGCGCGCAGGACTCCTTCGGCGACCAGACCAAGGGCCAGACCGCCATGGAAAACTGCCTGCAGAAGAACCCGGACATCAACGTGGTGTACACCATCAACGAACCCGCCGCCGCCGGAGCCTACCAGGCCCTGAAAGCCGCCGGGAAGGAAAAGAGCGTCCTGATCGTCTCGGTGGACGGCGGCTGCGCAGGGGTGCGCAACGTCGAGGCCGGCGTGATCGGCGCGACCAGCCAGCAGTACCCCCTGAAGATGGCCAGCATGGGCGTCGCGGCCGGCGTGAACTACGCCAAGACCGGCAAGAAAGTCAGCGGCTACACCGACACCGGCGTCGCCCTGATCACCAACAAGGCCATGAGCGGCGTCAAGAGCCAGAACGGCAAGTTCGGCCTCGCCAACTGCTGGGGTCAGTAAGCCCGGACGGGTCGGGAACCCAGGCACCACCTGAAGTTCCTGACCCACCCCCAGAGCGGGTTCACCTTCACTGGCCCAGCTGTTCCCCCCGGAGTCACGTCAGCGGTCAAGGCCGCCCGGCCGTGACTCCTTTTCCTTCCCCCACACCTGGAGAACCCTGCGTATGACGCCACCCACTGCGCCACCCACCGCCGCGCCCGCCGCCCGCACCGGGCTGAAGCTCCCGAACCTCAGCACCCTGGGGCCACTGATCGCCCTGCTGGTCGCGTGCATCTTCTTCGCCACGCAGTCCGACCGCTTCCTCACGCTGGGTACCTTCTCCCTGATCCTGCAACAGGCGTCGTTCATCGGCGTGATCGCCATCGCGCAGACCCTGATCATCCTGACCGCCGGGATCGACCTGAGCTGCGGCATGATCATGGCACTTGCCAGCATGGTGATCGGCAAACTGGCCGTCGAGCAGGGTGTGCCCATTCCGCTGGCGATCCTGGCGGGCTTCGCGGTCGGCGCGTTCGTCGGCTGGCTGAACGGCCTGCTGATCACGAAATGGAAGTTGCCGCCGTTCATCGTGACGCTCGGTATGTACTCCATCGTGTTCGCGGCCGTGAAGATCTACTCGAAGGCCACCAGCGTCCCCATGCCCGCCGACGGCCTGACCTTCCTCGCGCAGCGGTTCACGGTGTTCGGCACGCCGTTCACGTACGGCAGCCTGCTGATGGTCGCGCTGTTCTTCGCCACGTGGCTGTACCTGAACTTCACCGCGCCGGGCCGGCACATCTACGCGCTGGGCAACAACCCCGAAGCGGTGCGCCTGAGCGGCATTCCCCAGAACCGCCTGCTGCTCAGCGTGTACACCTTCGCCGGGGTGCTGTACGGCGTGGCGGCCCTGCTGCTGCTCGAACGCATCGGCGGCGCGTCCCCGGAGGCCGGCACCACCGAGAACCTGGAGAGCATCACGGCCGTCGTGATCGGTGGCACCAGCCTGTTCGGCGGGCGCGGCAACGTGATGGGCACATTGATCGGCGTGCTGATCGTCGGCGTGTTCCGCTCGGGCTTGACCTTCATGGGCCTGGACAGCGTGTACCAGAACCTGATCACCGGCATCCTGATCATCCTGGCGGTCGCCACCGACCAGTTCTCCCGGAGGAAAGCATGACCGCCCCCACCCTGCCTGTCGCGCCCGTCCCCACACCCACCCCGCACAGCCCTGCGGGACCGCTGGTCATGCAGGCGCGCGGCCTGATCAAACGCTACGGGCACGTGACCGCCATCAACGGCGCGGACTTCGAACTGCGGCCCGGCGAGATCATGGCCGTCATCGGCGACAACGGCGCGGGCAAGAGCAGCCTGATCAAGGCGCTGTCCGGCGCGGTCATTCCCGACGAGGGCGAGATCCTGCTGGACGGCAAACCCGTGCACTTCCGCACGCCCAGCGACGCCCGCCGCGAAGGCATCGAGACCGTGTACCAGGACCTCGCGGTGGCGCCCGCCATGACCATCGCCGAGAACCTGTTCCTGGGCCGCGAACTGTACGTCGGCGGGCCGCTGGGCCGCCTGCTGAAAGTCATCGACCGTAAGCGCATGCTGACCGAGGCCACGCAGCACATGCAGGGCCTGCAGTTCGCCATCAAGAGCATGAACCAGCCGGTCGAGACGCTCAGCGGCGGGCAGCGGCAGGGCGTTGCCGTGGCCCGCGCCGCCGCCTTCGCCCGGCACGTGGTCATCATGGACGAACCCACCGCCGCGCTCGGCGTGCGCGAGGGCAACATGGTCCTCGACCTGATCCGGCAGGTGCGGGACAAGGGCCTGCCCGTCATCCTGATCAGTCACAACATGCCGCACGTGTTCGAGATCGCCGACCGCATCCACGTGCACCGCATGGGCAAACGCGCCGCCCTGCTGAACCCGAAGAAGATCAGCATGGCCGACACCGTCTCGGTCATGACCGGCGCCCTGGCCGCCGATGACCTCAGTGCCGATGTCCTGGCCCACTGAGCCCCCACCCGCCCACCCCGCACGTCCGGCCGACCAGCCGGACGTGGTGCTGGCCCTGGACCTCGGCACCGGCAGCCTGAAAGCGGCGCTGATCACGGCGGGCGGCGACACCCTGCGCCGCGCCGCGCACCCCTACCCCGCGCACAGCCCCCACCCCGGCTGGTCCGAGAGCCACCCGGACGACTGGTGGACGGCCGCGCAGCGCGCCGCGCAGGACGTGCTGCGCGGCACCGACCCGGCGCGCGTGCGGGCCGTGAGCCTGTCCGGGCAGATGCACGGCGTGACCCTGACCGCTCCCACCGGCGAGGCCCTGCGCCCCGCCGTGCTGTGGTCCGACACGCGCAGCGCCCCGCACCTCACGGCCTACCGGGCGCTGCCGGAAGACCTGCGCCGCGACCTGCGTAACCCGCCCGTCACGGGCTTCGCCGGTCCCACCCTGTTGTGGCTGGCCGCGCACGAACCCACCACCCTGGCCGCCGCCCGCTGGGCGCTGCAACCCAAGGACTGGCTGCGCCTGCACCTGACCGGCGAGGCCGCCACCGACCCCTCGGACGCCTCGGGTACGCTGCTGTTCGACCCGCACCGGCAGGACTGGCACGCCGACCTGCTGGGCCGCCTGGGCCTCCCGGCCGCGCTGCTGCCCCCCATCCGGCCGTCCGGCAGCGTCGCCGGATTCCTGCGCACTACACCTGCCCGCGCGCTGGGCCTCCCGCCGGGCCTGCCCGTCCTGACCGGCGCGGCCGACACCGCCGCCGCCCTGCACGCCGCCGACCTCGCGCCCGGCGAGGCGCAACTGACCGTCGGGACCGGCGCGCAACTCGCGCTGAGCCGCGCCGACCTGCCCGAACCACACGGCGCGCTGCACGCCTTCCGGGACGCCACGCAGGGCTGGTACCTGCTGGCCGCCGTGCAGAACGCCGGGAACGTGCTGGAATGGGTCCGCCGCACCCTGCGCCTCTCCTGGCCGGACATGTACCTCGGCGCGCAGCAGACCGACGGGCAGCCCGCGCCGCTGTTCCTGCCGTACCTGACCGGCGACCGCACCCCCCACCTGGACCCCCACGCCCGCGCCGGCTGGCTGGGCCTGAGCGCCGACCACGACCCCGGCCACCTCGCCTACGCCGCGTTCGAGGGCGTGGCGCTGTCCATCGCGCAGGCCGCCGAACTGCTGCGCCTGCCCCACGCGCAGCCCCTGCGGCTGGCCGGGGGCGGCACCGTGGACCCCTGGTGGCAGCAACTGCTCGCGGACGCCCTGAACCGCCCGCTGCACGTCACGAACGTGCCCGACGCCTCACTGCGCGGCGCGGCCCGCCTCGCCTGGACCGGACTGGGCGTTCCCTGGACCGCGCCCGCACCCACCGTCACGGCCGTCATCACGCCCCAGGCGCAGCGCATCCCGCCCGCCCGGCGCGCCGGGTTCCGCAGCGCATACCAGGTCCTGAAGCACAGCGGGTAGCGGCGCAGCGTCCGCGCAGAGCGGGGAAGAGGCCGCCCCCCTGGAATCAGCGGGCGGGTGTCAGCGTGCGGGTGTCAGCGTGCGGGTGTCAGGGGCCGCCCCTGCGCCAGCCACAGGTGCAGGGCGCACACGCCCAGCAGCACGCCCAGCGGGAACGGCACGTCGCCCAGGTCCATGCGGATGTCCACGCCCCGCGTGAACGACCCGAACCGGCCGCGCACCTCGCCCGCGTAGTGCCGCAGGGTCACGTCCTGCCCCGCCGTGAAGGTCCCGTAACGGCCGGTCACGCTGTCCGGCGTGAAATGCAACGTCACGTCCGTGCCGTCCGCGAAGCTGCCCAGCCGGACGCGCATCACGCCCGCCTCGATGGTCGCCTGCACGTCCCAGCCGCTCGTGAAGCCGCCCACGCGGCCCGACAGTCCGCCCGTGTCCAGCCACACCTGCACGTCCGTCCCGTCCGTGAAGCCCCCCACCCGCGCACTCAGGCGCGAGCCGTCCCACTGCGCCCCCAGCGCCAGCCCGTCCGTCAGACCACCAAACCGACCCTCTAACCTCATGGGCCACAGGGTAGAAAACGCACTCTGGCAGAAGCCTGACGGACCGGAGCCGTGAGCCGCAAAAAGTTGATGGTCGATGGAAGGGACTTCCCCTCTACCGACCATCAACTTTCAACCATTAACTTTCAACCATCAACCCGACTTACAGTTCCAGCAGCATCCGCGCCGGGTCTTCCAGCAGGTTCTTGATGGTCACGAGGAACTGCACGGCTTCCTTCCCGTCGATGATGCGGTGATCGTACGACAGGGCGATGTACATCATGGGGGCGATCACGACCTGCCCGTTCTGCGCGATGGGCCGTTCGATGATGTTGTGCATGCCCAGGATGGCGCTCTGGGGGGCGTTGATGATGGGCGTGCTCATCATGGAGCCGAAGGTGCCGCCGTTCGTGATGCTGAACGTGCCGCCGCTCATGTCGTCCAGGGTCAGTTTCCCGGCCTTGGCTTTCTGCGCGAAGCCGCCGATGGCCTTCTCGATCCCGGCGAGGCTCATCTGCTCGGTGTCACGCAGGACCGGCACGACCAGCCCACGGTCAGACGCGACCGCGATGCCGATGTCGTAGAAGCCGTGGTAGATGATGTCCTTACCGTCCACGCTGGCGTTCACGACCGGGAAGGCCTTCAGGGCCTCGGTCGCGGCGCGCACGAACAGGCTCATGAAGCCCAGTTTCACGCCGTGCTTCGCCACGAACTGATCCTGGTACTTCTTGCGCAGGTCCATGGCGGGCTGCATGTTCACTTCGTTGAAGGTCGTGAGGATCGCGGCGGTGTTCTGCACGTCCTTCAGGCGCTCGCTGATGCGCTGGCGGATGCGGGTCATGGGCACACGCTGCTCGGGGCGCGCGCCGGCCGGCACGCTGGCCGCCGGTGCGTACGCGGGCGCGGCCGGGGTGCTGGCCGGGGCCTGCTGGCCCACGGCGCCAAGGGCGTCGGCCTTGGTGATGTTGCCTTTCGGGCCGGTCGCGGGAATCTGCGCGGGGTTCAGGTTGTTCTCCACGACCACCTTGCGCACCGCCGGGGACAGGTCCTCACGGCGATCCGCGCCTGCCGCAGCCTCGGCGGGTGCGGCGGCCGGAGTCTCGGCGGGCGCCGCAGCCGGGGCTTCCACAGGGGCGGCGGCGGGGGCCGGGGCGCTGCCCGCGTCACCCACGACGCCCAGCGTCTCCTCGCTGAGGACCGTGTCGCCCTCCTGCTTGGCGATGCTGGTCAGCACGCCGTCCTGCAACGCCGTGACTTCCAGCACGACCTTGTCAGTCTCGATTTCAGCCAGGACCTCGCCGCGTTTGACCGCGTCGCCGGGCTTCTTGTGCCATGTCAGCAGCGTACCCTCGCTGACAGACTCGGAAAAAACAGGAACTTTGATGTCCGCCATAACGCTCTCAGTTATACCCCTCCGGGACTGTGACTGGGGCGGGGACGCCCCCACCGATTCCCAATGCTGCAACGGCGCGGGCGGACCACCCCCACAGAGGCGGCCCGCCCACACGAACGGTCAGGGAGTGCGGGGCGGCTCAGCCCTGCTGTTTGGCCGTCTCGGCCAGTTCCTTCTGATCCTCGACCACTTCGCGGTCCAGTTTCTCGCCCAGCGCGTCGGCGATGACGCGGGCCTGCTCCTTGGCGTGCACGCTGGCGTACCCGGCGGCCGTGCTGGCACTGCGGGCGCGGCTGGAGTGCGTGAGCGTCTGCCCGGGGGCCAGGAGTTTCTCCAGGTCCTCCCAGATCATCAGCCACGCGCCCTGGTTCTCGGGTTCTTCCTGCGCCCACACGACCTGCGCGCCGGGGTGGCGGGCCAGTTCGGTGGCCAGCGCCTCGGCCGGGAAGGGGTACAGCTGTTCCAGGCGGACGAGTGCCGTGCCCGCGTACCCTTCGGCGTCCGCGTTGCGGGCCTCCACGAGTTCCCAGTGCAGTTTGCCGCTGCTGATCACCACGCGGCGCGCGCCGGTCACCTCGGCGTCACCGATGACCTCCTGGAAACGGCCCTCGGCCAGTTCCGACAGGGGGCTCATGGCGGCCTTGTTGCGCAGCAGGCTCTTGGGCGTCATGACGATCAGCGGCTTGCGGTACGGGCGCAGCACCTGACGGCGCAGCAGGTGGAAGATCTGCGCGGCGCTGCTGGGCACCACGACCTGCATGTTCTTCTGCGCGCACAGCTGCAGGTACCGCTCCAGGCGGGCGCTGCTGTGCTCGGGTCCCGCGCCCTCGTAGCCGTGCGGGAGCAGCAGCGTCAGGCCGCTCAGGCGCTGCCACTTGCTCTCACCGGCCGCGATGAACTGATCGATCACGGCCTGCGCGCCGTTGGCGAAGTCACCGAACTGCGCTTCCCAGGCGATCAGGGCGTTCGGTTCACTCGTCGAGTACCCGTACTCGAAGGCCATGACGGCCTCCTCGGACAGCGTCGAGTCGATCACCTCGACCTTGCCCTGCCCGTCACGCAGGTGCGCCAGCGCCATGTACTCCTCGTTCATGGGGTCGGTGGCATTCTGATCGTGCAGGACCGCGTGACGGTGCACGAACGTGCCGCGCCCGCTGTCCTGACCGACCAGCCGCACGCCGTACCCCTCGTCCAGCAGGGTCGCGTAGGCCAGCATCTCGCCCATGCCCCAGTCGAGCGGCTGCTCGCCCCGGGCCATCGCCTGACGGGGCTTGATGACCGTGCGCTCGATGGTGCGGTGCACCTTGAACTCGGCGGGCACCTGGGCCAGTTGCGTGCCCAGCGCCTCGAGCTTCTCGCGGGACACGGCGGTCGGCACCTCGTCCTGCCAGCGGGTGTTCGTGTACCCGGACCAGTCCACGGCCAGTTTGCTCTGCGCGAGGTTCTCCATCTCGGTCACGACCGGCTCGGCGCGGTCCAGGCGGTCACGGTACCCCTCGACCATCTGGTCGCCCTCGCCAGCCTGGAGGACGCCCTCCTTCTCCAGGCTGGCGGCGTACAGCGCCCGCGTGCCCGGGTGCTTGTCGATCTCGCGGTACATGATCGGCTGCGTCATGCGCGGCTCGTCGCCCTCGTTGTGCCCGTTGCGGCGGAAGCAGATCAGGTCCACGAACACGTCCTTGCCGAACTCCTGACGGTACGCGAGCGCCAGATCACCGCAGAACGCCACGGCCTCGGGATCGTCACCGTTCACGTGCAGCACGGGCGCGTTGGCGATCTTGGCGACGTCCGTGCAGTAACGGCTGGAGCGGGTGTCACGCGGGTCGCTGATCGTGAAGCCCACCTGGTTGTTGATCACGATCCGCACCGCCCCGCCGGTCGCGAAGCCGCGCAGGCGCGACAGGTTCAGGGTCTCCATGACCACGCCCTGCCCGCTCACGGCCGCGTCACCGTGCACGGTGATGGGCAGCACGCTGCGGCGGCTCTCGTCGCCCCGGCGGTCCTGGCGGGCGCGGACGCTGCCGTGCACGACGGGCGACACGATCTCCAGGTGACTGGGGTTGAACGCCAGCGCCAGGTGCATGGGGCCGCCGGGCGTGCGCACGTCACTGGAGTACCCCATGTGGTACTTCACGTCACCGGCCACGTCCGGATCGTCACTGAGTTTCTTCTTGCCGTCGAACTCGTCGAACAGCACACTGGCGGGCTTCCCGAAGATGTTCACCAGCGTGTTCAGGCGGCCACGGTGCGCCATGCCGATCACGACTTCCTTCACGCCCTGCACGCCCGCCTGCTGAATCACGCGGTCCAGCAGCGTGATGAAGCTCTCGCCGCCCTCCAGACCAAAGCGCTTGACGCCCGGGTACTTGTTCTTCAGGTACAGTTCCAGGCCCTCGGCGGCGTTCAGTTTCATCATGAAGCGGCGCCGCTCGTCGGCGGAGTACACGCCCCGGCCCCGGTTCGCCTCGATCCGCGCCTGGAACCACGCGCGTTCCGTGGCGGGCAGGTAACTGAACTCGAAGCCGATGGTCCCGCAGTACGTTTCGTGCAGCTGCGCGATCACGTCACGCAGCGGCCCGCTGAACGGCCCGTCCTGCACCTGCTCGCTCAGGTCGGCGGCCGACAGTCCGTAGTACTCGGGCGTCAGTTCCGGCACGACCGGCAGGCCCCGGATGTTCAGCGGGTTGGTGCGCGCACTGATGTGCCCGTACACGCGGTACGCCGTGATCAGCGCCCCCGCCGCCTGCTGCGCCCCGCTGACACCCTGCGGCGCCGGAACGACCGCGCCGCCCCGGCGCTGCGTGCCCAGCTCGTAGAACGCCTGCTGAATGGCTGAATGAGGCGTTTCCTGCGCGCCCCCACGAAGTTCATCGAAGTAGGAACGCCACTCGGGATCCACACTCTGCGGGTCGGCCAGGTACGCCTCGTACAAACCCTCGATAAAGGCTGCGTTCCCGCCTGACATGATCGTCTGCGACTGCGTCATAACACCTCAGCATACCCCCGCTGCGCGCCGGAAATGGCACCTGCCCACCCGCTTCATGTTCCCCCGCGCGTACCACCCGCCGCCCCGCACCCACAGACCCCCGCACCCATAAAGAAGTGGCCGGTACCCGCCCCACCCCGTAAGCCCCCAACCCCGTAAGCTGAGAGGCATGCAACTCCTGTCCCGCCTTGCCCTGGCCGTCGGCCTGATTCTCCTGGTGATCGCCGCGATCCTGCTCGGCAAGGACGTGATCGACATCAACCAGCTGCACGCCGTGGCTAACGCCAACCGCAGCACCAACTTCCCCAGCCCCCTGAACAACGTGCTGATCACCGCCGGGCTGGCCGCGCTGGGCGGCCTGATCACCGGCCTGGGCCTGGGCCTGACCCGCGCCCGCCGCACCCCCCGCACCCCCCGCACCCCCCACTGACCGCGCGCTAGAACAGAGGGCACACCCATGCCCACCTCCCCTGCCCAACCCCCGCTGCCAGAGCCGCAGCCCACAGAGTCCCTGCTGCCAGAACCGCAGCCCACAGCGTCCCGGCGCCCGAAGTCCCGGCGTGCGCGCCGCCTGCCGCCGGGCCACCTGACTGCCGCCTGCCTGACCCTGGCGGCCCTGCTGCCGACCCACGCGCACGCCGCGCCCGTCACCATCACCGCCGCCTGGAGCGGAACCGCGTACCGCCTGACCCTGCGCGGCCTGACCCCCACCGACGGCACGCTGCGCGCGGAACCCGACCGCAGCGGCGCCACCCTGACCTTCCGCGCCGCCCTGCCACCCCTGAACCGCACCGTCCGCACCGCCACGGGCGACCTGACCATCACCATCAAGGGACACACCGTCACGGCCCGCACCGCCGACCGGCGACCCCTGCGCGTGAACCTGAGTTACATCCGGCCCGGCGTGATCCCCGGCCAGGACGCCACCACCGCCATCGACCTGTACCCGCCGGAAAGCTGGACGGAGTACCAGCCGGAACCCACCACCCCATGCACCCCCGGCAGCCCCGGTGCAGGCGTACCCGGTGCGGGCGTGCCGGAACTGCCGTACCAGCCGCCCACCTTCGCCACCGGCCCCGTCGGGTTCTACCTCGCGCAGATCGACCCGCGCACCGGCACGCCCCTGCGCGTCATCACGCACGACCCCGACAGCCTCTACCCGCTGGCCAGCACCTACAAACAGGTGATCGCCTGGGCCGCCTACCGCGACATCAACGCCGGAACCCTGACCCTGAACACCCGCCTGACCGTCACCGAAGCCAACCGCAGCATCGAAACGTACCAGCCCGGCACCCGCACCGTGCAGAACCTCATCACGCAGGCCATCACCCGCAGCGAGAACACCGCCAGCGACATCCTGCACCTGCACCTGACCCCCCAACGCGTACAGGCCCTCGCGGACGCCCACGGCACCTGCCACACCCGCGTGAACATGACCACCAAAGCCTGGTGGGCCGCGCAGGCCGGACTGCTGCCCGGCGTGTACGGCCCCGACCTGCCCACCGGCGCGCAGCAGGCCTTCACCGCCTCGCCCGAACAGCAGGCCGCCACCGCCGCGCAGGCCGTCACGCAAGCACAGACCCTGAACGCCGACACCCTCCTGAACGCCCTGGACCGGTACTTCTACAGCCCCACGTACCACCCCCAGACCGAGGTGCACCTGCAAAACCGCAGCACCCCCCGCGAATGGGCCGCCCTGATCACCCGCCAGTACCTGGACCCCACCCTGACCCCCACCAACCGCAGCGCCCTGCGCCGCACCCTGGCCCAGGGCTGCTGCCGCGTGAACGACCCCAGCGTCACCTACTGGGGCAGCAAAGCCGGCAGCGGCTGGCGCAACCTGACCATGAGCGGCCTGCTCACCCTGAACACCGGGCAGACCTTCGTGTACGCGTACTTCAACACCGGCTCGGACCTCATGGACAGCGCCCTGATCGAACAGCAACTCCCCAGCGTCGCGCAGTACATCCTGCAAAACGCCCGGCGAATCGGGAAGGGCACGCCCTGACCCAATCGGGGTAACGAGCCTGCCGGGGCAACACCGTCGCGGGCGACCCCTCAGTCGGCTTCGCCGACAGCTCCCCTCAAGGGGAGCCAGGGACACCCCCGCTCAGGCCCCGCAGCGCGCGAAGCGACCCAGCGCCGCGCGACCTTCCGGCGTGCCGCCCGGCACCTCCGCGCCCGCCAGGGAGATGAACGACCACCCGCCCCGCGCGCCATGCTCCACCACCAGGTAGTGCGTCCCGGCGCCCAGCGTGCGCGTCAGCGTCGGCCCGCGCCACCCCACCACGCCATGCCCGGAGTACGCCGAGTACGGCCCCGACACGCTCACCGCACCCCAGCCGTCCGGCACGAAGTCCGGCTGCTCCGCACGCGCGGGCACGCCCGGCCCAACCAGCCACAGGCGAGGACGGTACGCCGCGTCACACGCGGAGCTGACGAACACCGCCACGTCCAGCCGGAAGCCCGCCCCGGTCGATAGGGCGTACCAGTCGCGGCCACCCGCGCGGCCCTGCACGGTGATGACCTTCGACATGGTCGGCTGCGGCACCCGGAACGCGGACTCCAGCGTGCCGCTGCCCGGATTGAACAACGGCTGATGCGCCCCCGCCCCCGCGAAGAGCAGGGAGGCTGCCAAGATTGCGCCGCGCCACGCCCGTAGAGTTGTCATGATCGCAGTGTGCAGAACAACCGAGGGACTTTCCGTAGGCGAAGGCGCAACGGGAGGGGGGAGGCCTACTCGCCCGGCGTGACCACGGCCTGCACGCGCCCGACCTGCCCGCCCGTCAGGCGCACCTTGATCCCGTGCGGATGCGACGGCGAACGCGTCAGCGGCGCCGCCACCACGCCCCGCGTCAGCCGTCCGGTGGGCTGATCCTGCTTCTGAACGATATCCACGGTTGCGCCGGGCTGAATCTGCGAACGGAGGGGAGGCATGGGCACAGGGTACGGGACGCCGCGTAGGTCGTCTGGCGGATGGAGCTGGTCGCGATGATCGGTATGCTGTGTGGGCCTGGGGGAGTGGTCTCAATAGGCAGGGCACCGGAAAAACGTTTGGTATACCGGAAAGGCGGAAGCCTTGGGCGCAGGCGGCAACGTCGGAGCGGGTTGCGGATGCACCTATAGCGGCCCCGCGAGGGGTGGGATAAAGCAGCAAGGGAAGCGAGTTTCCTGAAAGCTCCAGCGCCATTCATGCGGGTTCAAGTCCCGTCTCCTCCACCAAAAAAGCATCGGCTTCCACGCGGGGCCGATGCTTCGTTCTGGCTGGGTTCAGACTTCGAGTGCTAGTTTGTCCACGTCATTTAACAGGGGCGTCCCAGCGGGGTACTCCCCGTTGAAGCAGGCTAGGCACAGGCCGGGGCCGCTGACGGCTTCGCGGATGCCCTGCTCACTGATGAAACTCAACGTGTCCGCCCCGATCAACTCGCGGATCTCCTCGATGCTGTGCGTACTCGCCACCAGTTCCTTCCGCGCGGCGGTGTCGATGCCGTAGAAGCACGGGTGCTTGATGGGCGGGCTTGATACGCGGAAGTGCACTTCGGTCGCGCCTGCCTCGCGCAGGAGGTTCACGATCTGGCGGCTGGTGGTGCCGCGCACGATGCTGTCGTCCACCAGAATCACGCGTTTCCCGGCGACGGCGCTGGTGGGCGAGAGTTTCATCTTGACCTTCAACTCGCGCGCTTCCTGCGTGGGTGCAATGAACGTGCGGCCCGCGTAGGGGTTCTTGTACAGGCCGTAATCGAACGGAATGCCGCTCTCGCGGGCGTAGCCGATGGCGGCGCCGATGCCGCTGTCCGGGACGGGCACGACGATGTCGGCGTTCACGGGGTGTTCCTTTGCCAGCTGGTGGCCCATGCGGATGCGGCTCTCGTGGGCGTCCACGCCGTCCAGGCGGCTGTCGCTGCGCGCGAAGTAGATCCACTCGAACGCGCACGGCGTGGGTTTGCGGGGTTCGACCATCAGGGAGTGCAGGCCGTCCCGGTCCACCCAGACGAGTTCGCCGGGTTGCACGTCCCGCAGGAGTTTCGCGCCGACCGTGAACAGCGCGCACGGCTCGCTGGCGATCACGTACGCGCCGTCCTCCCGCTGCCCGATCACGAGGGGGCGCACGCCGTTCGGGTCGCGGAAGCCCAGCAGTTGCGTGCGGCTCATCAGGACGCACGCGAACCCGCCGCGCAGTTGCTTCATGGCGGCGGCCGTGGCTTCCACGAGGTCCATGTGGCTCTCGCGGGCAATCAGGTTCAGCATGACCTCGCTGTCGTTCGTGGTGGCGAACAGCGCGCCTTCCATCAGCATGGCGTTCCGGACCTCGCGGGCGTTCACGAAATTCCCGTTGTGCGCCAACCCCAGGATGCCCTTGTTCGTGCGGGTCGTCAGCGGCTGCGCGTTGAAACGCAGGTTGCTGCCCGTCGTGCTGTACCGCACGTGCCCGATGCTCACCCGTGCGTTCGCCAGCCGCACGCTGTCCAGGCGCCGCTCGTCGAACACCTGCGTCACCAGCCCCAGGTCCTTCTCCACGTGGAACTTCTCACCGTCGGACACGCACATGCCCGCCGCCTCCTGCCCACGGTGCTGCAACGCGAACAGGCCCAGGTACGTGAACCACGCCAGGTCCGCCGGTTCCGGCGAGTACATGCCAAACACACCGCATTCATCCTGCGGCTTATCGGTTACGGGGTCGAAAATCATGCGTGTCCTTTGCTCCCTCTCCCCTTGCGGGAGAGGGTTGGGGTGAGGGGTGCTGTCACGCCGTACTGGCGCGTTCGGGTGGGTAGACTGCCGGTATGCCGGTGCGTCAGCGGTTCACGAACGTGGAGGGAACGGGGCGGGCGCGGCGGTTGCGTCGTGATGCCACGCCGCACGAGGGGATGGTGTGGGCGCGGTTGCGGGCGGGGCAGTTGGGGGTGAAGTTCCGTCGTCAGCAGCCGCTGGGGTTTTACATCGCGGATTTCGTGTGCTTCGAGTGCGGGTTGATCGTGGAGCTGGATGGTGGACAGCACGGTTCGGTACAGGGGCGTGCGTACGATGCGTTGCGGACGGAGTACCTGGAGGGCCGGGCGTTCCGGGTGCTGCGCTTCTGGAACAGCGAGGTGTCCGGCAATCTGGAGGGTGTCCTGGCGCGGATTGTCGAGGCGGTGCGCGAGCGGGGTGAGGGAGGGGACGCTTAGATTCCCCTCTCCCCGGCCCTCTCCCGCAGGGGGAGAGGGAGTGCACCCCGCTGCGGGGTGTCCGGTCATCCCAGGATCTCCGCGAGGGGGGTGGTGAAGGCGTGGGTGAGGGCGCTGAGGGTCACGCTCAAGTGTATGTGGTGGGCGGGGAGGGCAATGGTGACGGTGTCCCCGCCGGTGGTGCCGAGGCGGGTGAAGGGGACGCCCTGGGCGGTGAGGGCCGCTTCGGTGCCGGTGGCGTCGTGGGTGGCGATGAGGATGCGGGCGTGCGCTTCGCCGTACAGGAGGGCGTCGGGGCGGGTGGTGGTGGGGGCGTCGAGGGTGACGGTCAGGCCGGTGTTGCCCGCAATGGCCATTTCGCTCAGGGCGACGGCGAGGCCGCCTTCGGCGCAGTCGTGCGCGGTGTCGGTCAGGCCCGCGCGGATCAGGTGCAGGGTGGCGTCGATGACGGCCTGTTCGCGGGTCAGGTCCAGGGTGGGGACGTGTCCGGCTTCGAGGCCGTGCACGGTTTCGAGGTACTGGCTGGCGCCGATGCTGTCGGCGTGCTGGCCGATCAGGTAGATGGTCTGCCCTTCGCCTTTCAGGTTCATGGTGGCGCGTTTGGTGATGTCCGGCAGCACGCCGACCATGCCGATGGTGGGGGTGGGGTGAATGGCGACGCGTTCGTCGCCCTCGGTGTACTGGTTGTACAGGCTGACGTTCCCGCCGGTGACGGGCGTGTTCAGGGCGCGGCAGGCGTCGGCGATGCCGTGCACGGCGCGTTCCAGCTGGTAGTACACCTCGGGGCGGTGGGGGTTGCCGAAGTTGAGGTTGTCCGTGATCGCCAGCGGGGTCGCGCCCACGCAGGCGAGGTTGCGGGCGGCCTCGGCGACGGCGGCGGCGGCCCCGGTGTACGGGTCGAGGTACACGAAGCGCGGGTTGCAGTCGCTGGTCGCGGCGACGCCCATGCCGGAGCCCTTGACGCGCATGACGGCGGCGTCGGCGGCGCCGGGCACGACGACGGTGTTCGTCATGACCTGATGGTCGAACCGCTGGTAGATGGGGCGCTTGCTGGCAATCGTGGGGTGACCCAGCAGGTCGGTCAGGACCGCGCCCAGGTCGCCGGGGACGGGCACGCCGCTCAGGTCACGCTCGCGCTTCGCTTTGATCTCGTCGGATTCGATGCCCTCGCGGGTGTACTTGGGCGCCTCGTTCAGCAGGTCCACGGGCAGGTCGCAGACGACCTCGCCGCGCCACGTCAGGCGGTAGTTCGTGTGCCCCTCCACCTGCCCGATGGTCACCACGTCCAGTTCCCACTTGGCCAGCAGGTCCAGCAGGTCCTGCTCCTTGCCGGGCACCGGCACGAGGATCATGCGCTCCTGCGACTCGCTCAGGCACAGTTCCATGGGGACCATGCCGTCCTCGCGGGTGGGGACCAGGTCCAGGTCCATGGTGATGCCCAGCCCGGCGCGGTACGCCATCTCGCAGGTGCTGCTCACCAGCCCGGCGGCGCCCATGTCCTGCACGCCCGCCACGACGCCCGCCTGGATGGCCTCCAGCGTCGCCTCCAGCAGCAGTTTCTCCATGAACGGGTCGCCCACCTGCACGGCGGGGCGGTCCGCCTGGGACGCGTTGCTGAGGTCGGCAGACGCGAACACCGCGCCGCCCAGCCCGTCCCGCCCGGTCTTCGAGCCGACGTACACGATGGTGTTCCCGACCTCACCCATCGTCCCCTTCGCCAGATCCTCGTGACGCAGCAGACCCAGCGCCATCACGTTCACGAGCGGGTTCTCCTGGTAGCTGGGGTGGAAGGTCACCTCGCCGCCCACCGTCGGCACGCCGATCGCGTTGCCGTAATGCGCGATGCCCTCCACCACGCCGTTCAGCAGGAAGCGGGTGCGGGGGCTGTCGGGGTTCCCGAAGCGCAGGCTGTCCAGCACCGCGAAGGGCCGCGCGCCCATCGCGAAGATGTCACGCAGGATGCCGCCCACGCCCGTCGCCGCGCCCTGCACCGGCTCCACCGCCGACGGGTGGTTGTGGCTCTCCATCTTGAACGCCACGCCCCACCCGTCCCCGATATCCACCACACCCGCGTTCTCACCGGGACCCTGCAGCACCTGCGGCCCGGTCGTGGGGAAGTGACGGAACAGCGGCCGCGAGTTCTTGTACCCGCAGTGCTCGCTCCACATGGCCCCCACGATGGCGGCCTCCAGCGCGTTCGGCTCCCGGCCGATACGCGTGACGAGCAGGTCGAATTCTTCGGTGGACAGGCCAAACGTGCCCGCACGGTCGCGGAGGGTGGCGGCTTGCGTCATTGAAGCTCCTTGGTGACCAGGGCGATCTGGCCCCGGTGGTAGGCGGTGTGGCGAAGGTGGTACGTGACACTGCCGGTCACATCCCGCCGTTTGTGAAACATCTGGAACGTCGCGTCTGGATCGAACCGCCCGGCGGGCGCGTTTTTCAGGTCCCGCCGCGCCGCGTTGAACACGCCACTCACGGCGGCGCGGATCAGGACGGGCGCGTCGGTCTCCTCGGCCAGGGTCGGGCCGTGCGCGGCGCGTGCCCAGTCGGTGTCCTCGAAGCCCAGGTACCCGAAGGTGTGGGCCGGGTCAGGGCCGGTCAGGCCGGGCTGGATGGTGGCCCGCGTCCAGTCCATGACATGCAGCGCGTGCCACGCGACCCGGTGCCCGACGCGCGGCGCCTGGCCGAACAGGACGTCCGGGCAGGCGTGCAGCGCCGCCTCGAAAGCCGTGAACTCGGCGTCGAGCAGCTGCACGATCAGGGACTGCGTGGACAGGGGCTGTGTCATCAGGGGCTGGCGCGGATCGGTCATGTCAGGCCTTCAGCAGCAGGTTCAGCTGTCCGCGGTGGTAGCCGATGTGGCGCAGCTGCATCCCGAGGGCGAGACGGCGGGGGCGGGTGCCGCTGGGGGTGGCGGCGCTGAAGACTTCGCCGTTCAGGGCGGTGTCGTCGGCCTGTTCCAGCCACGCGACGACCTGCGTGCCGGTCTGGTCCAGCGCGGCCAGGATCTGTTCGCGCGGGTCGCTCTCGCGGACGGGGGCAGGCTGGGTGCCGAGCGCCTGCACGCGGGCGTTGTCCTCCCACCCGAGGTGGTGGTAGTTCGGCGTGCGGTCGTCGAGGACCATCAGGCGCAGCCACTCGGCGATGTGCAGGGCGTGCCACGCGGGGCTGTGGCCCAGGCGGGGCGTGTGGAAGGCGTCGCCCGGCGCGGCGTCCAGCGCGGCGCGGAACAGGTCCAGTTCGTTGCGGAACTGCTCGGCCAGGTAGGCCGTCACGGCACCGGGCGACGGGGGGGTCACCGGGACACCAGCGCGCCCTTCAGGCTGTCGAACAGACCGCGGCCGTCCTCGCTGCCCAGCAGGGCCTCCACGGCCCGTTCGGGGTGGGGCATCATGCCCAGCACGTTGCCGCGTTCGCTGACGATCCCGGCGATGTCGTTCAGGCTGCCGTTCGGGTTGTCGGTGTACCGGAACACGACCTGCCCCTCGCCTTCCAGCCGCGCGATGGTCTCGGGGTCGGCGTAGTAGTTGCCTTCACCGTGCGCGATGGGGACCTCAATGACCTGCCCCTTCGTGTACGCGCCCGTGAAGGCCGTGCTGGTGTTCTCCACGCGCAGGTGCACGGGGCGGCACAGGAAGTGCAGGTCGCGGTTGCGGCTCAGCGCGCCGGGCAGCAGGCCGGACTCGGTCAGGACCTGGAAGCCGTTGCAGACGCCCAGCACGAACCCGCCGCGTTCGGCGTGCGCCTTGACGGCCTGCATGATCGGGCTGCGCGCGGCAATCGCGCCGCTGCGCAGGTGATCGCCGTAACTGAACCCGCCGGGCAGGAACACCAGTTCCGTGCCCTGGGGCAGTCCGGCCTCGGTGTGCCACACGAACTGCGCGTCCTGATCAAGGAGCAGCTGCGCGGCGTGCAGCGCGTCGCCGTCGCAGTTGCTGCCGGGAAACTGGATGACGGCCGTCTTCACGCCCCGACCAGCTCCTCACTCAGCTCCCAGCGGGCGTCCTCCATCACGGGGTTCGAGAGGACGTTCTCGGTGATGTCCTTCAGCTGCGCCTCCACCTCCGCGCGGCTGCCCGAGAGGGTCAGTTCGATGTACTTCCCGACGCGCACACCACTCACGTTCCCGTGAGCCAGGTGCGACAGGGCGCGTTCCACGGTGCGGCCCTGCGGGTCGAGAATGCTGGGCTTCAGGGTCACGAACACTTTCGCTTTAAAGGTGGACATGGTGGGGCTCCTTCGGAGGGCAGATGGCAAGAGGCTGATGGCAGATGGTCAGGAGGGCTGGCGCAGGTGGGTCGTGGCGGTCGGCCATCGGCCTTCAGCCATTCGCGCCCGGTGCGGTCACGCGCCGGAGCATTTCCGCGTAGGCGTCTTCCACGCCGCCGAGGTCGCGGCGGAAGCGGTCCTTGTCCATCTTCTCGTTCGTCTGGGCGTCCCAGAAGCGGCAGGTGTCGGGGCTGATCTCGTCGGCCAGGACGACCGTGCCGTCCGCGAGCGTGCCGAATTCCAGCTTGAAGTCGATGAGGCGCACGCCGCGCGCCGCGAAGTACGGCACGAGGAACGCCTGCACGTTCAGCGCCAGCTCCCGGATGCGCTTCAGCTGCTCGGGCGTGGCCCAGCCGAGCGCGACGGCGGTGTCCGTGTTGATCAGCGGGTCGCCCAGCGCGTCGCTCTTGTAGCAGTACTCCACGACCGGGCGGGACAGGGGCGTGCCTTCCTCGACGCCCAGGCGTTTGCTGAACGACCCGGCGGCCACGTTCCGCACGATGACCTCCACGGGGATGATCGTTACGGCCCGCACGAGCTGCTCGGTGTCCGACAGTTGCCGGATGAAGTGCGTGGGCACCCCCGCCGTTTCCAGCTGCGGGAACAGGTGAGCGGTGATCGCGTTGTTGATCGCGCCCTTCCCGCCGATCTGCGCTTTCTTCACGCCGTTGAAGGCGGTCGCGTCGTCCTTGTACTCCACCACGTACTCGTTCGCGTCGGGGGTGGCGTACACGCGTTTGGCTTTCCCCTCGTACTTCAGTTCGCCTCTGCTTACGGTCATGCGCCCTCCAGGGGGGTGGGGGCGGCCTGGGCGGGCGTGTCCCCGGAAAGTAGGAAAAGCGTCCCCCGAAGCTGGCCGGGGCGACGCTGGAATGTCGCGGTGCTGAACATGTGAAGGCCTCCATCGCCGTCTCTCGGACGGGCTTACCGCTCCCGGTGCGGGGGGCGGGGCGTCTCACAGGACGCGGGTGGAAGAAAAGGGAAGTGCAACCCACTCCCGCGCTGGGGAGCTGATCACCGGCTGACAGCGTAACACCCCCGCACGCCGCCGCGTCAGGGGTGTTCAGAGGACTCGGACGAGTCCCGCCAGGGGCCGTTTCGGGGGGTGCCGTTTAAGTACATTGAAGCTACCATTGCGCGATTCCGGGAAAGCACCGGAATCTCTCCATTCCCGCTTCAACGTACTTCCTCTGCTACGCGCTCCGCGCGGTTTATCCAAAAGATAAACGCAGTGTACTTAGTGGCTGTGCGAGTGACCGCCGCCGCGTTTCCCGCTGACTTCCTCGCGCACCTCGGCCACCACGAACGTGCAGGCCTCCGCGCAGGGAATCCCGCCCGGCACGCCGTCCAGGAACGAGTGCGTCAGGCGCTGACCGGCCCACAGGCGCGTGCGCAGGCAGCCGCTGCACACGTCCCGCGCCACGTGCTCCACCTGTTCCGGCGTGGCCTTCTGCACCTTGGCGTAGATGCCCGTCTGCCGCCGCGCCGTGGTCGCCCACGGGGTGGGGCGCAGCGCGTGGCAGGCGTGCGCGTACGTCTCCTCGATCACCGCCGGGTACAGGTAGTGCATGGCGCGGCGCAGGTCCGCCTCGCTCAGCACGGACCGCCAGCCGCGCGGCAGGTTCCGCAGCGTGTGCACGGGCCGGTGCTCGCCGCCGTCCGTGAACCGCACCTGATCCCGCACGCCCTCCGGCGTGACGAGCGTGGTCAGGTCCCCGCCGGGCACGCCCTCGTCCAGCGCGTTACGCAGCTCGAACACGCCCAGTTCCGGCGTGACCAGCACCTCGCCGACGCGCAGTCCGGCGCGCGCGGCCTTCAGGAACGCCTGCCACGCCGCCTCGTGCCCGCGTTCGGTGTCGCCGCCCGCCCCGCCCGCCCCGCGCGCCTCCTCCGCGAGGTGCAGGATCACGTCCGCGACGGCCGCGTGCGTGCCCACCGGTTTGGCGTAGAACACCTGCTGATGCCCGTGCGGGTTGTCCGGGAAGTCCGTGACGGTCCCGGTCAGGCCCATGTCCTCGGGAATGGTTTCCAGGGTGTGCCAGCCTTCACTGGCGAAGAACGGCACGACCACCACGCGCGGCGAGCGCACCGTCTCGGGCCACGTGCCCACCTTGGGGTTCTCGTCGAGGAACAGGGCCTGCACCTCGGCGAACTGCCCGGACTCGCGGATGCGGTCGGCGTTCTGGTACACGACCTTGTTGCTGTTCTCGTTGCGGGTCGTGCCGTGCCCCAGCACGATCAGCGCCGTGTCGTGCGGGCTGGCGTCGGGCAGCACCTCGCGCGCGCGTTCCAGGATCACGTCGGTCATGCTGGGGTGCACGCCGTACGGCAGGGTGTACCGCACGGTCCGGCCGCCGATCACGCGGGCCACGCCCTCGGGCGGCACCGGTCCCTGGTGCCCCAGGCCCATCTCGCGCGGAATCACCGTCTCCGTGAAGTACCCCTCGCTGATGAACATCGGGATGACCGTCACGTCCGTGCTGGCGGTCGTTTTGAGCACCTGCCGCAGCGAGGGTTCCTCCTTCCAGTACCCCTCGATAACCTCGTCGAACAGGCCGCGCTGACGGATCAGTTCCGCGTACCGGTACACCGCGACCGCCGACTCACCGTTCAGGTGAGATCCATGACCAATAAGCACCAGGGAACGCATACCCACCGACTGTAGCGCCCACCCGCGCCCGGAATTGTCCCGGAGCATGCGGTCACGGCCGCCCGGCCCGCTGCCCGTGAGGTCAGGGTCACGGATTCCTGAAGACGGTCCCCGTAGCGCCCCACCCCCCCGACTGCGTAGCGTGAAGGACGCACCGACAGTTACAGGGCGGGCAGGCCGCCCGGTTACTCCCCAGGAGGTAGACATGTTCTTCCAGCAGAAAGACCGGCACGAACAGATGGCGAAACTCGACCCCCGCGACACCAACGGCGACGGCGTCGTGAGCCCCGAGGAGGCCGCCGCGTACATCCGCGACTACCTTCAGACCGCCAGTCCCGAGGAGCGTCAGGCGATCCTGAAAGAGTACGTGGGCGGCATGACCCCCGAACAGAAACAGCAGATGGGCGACGCCATCGTGCGCAGCCCCGCCAACCCCGTGCAGCAGGTCCGTCCCGGCGACGACGACGACCTGATCGACGCGTACACCAAGACCGCGCAGGCACCCGCCCAGAACGGCAAGAGCCCGCTGGAAGAGGCCTTCGCGCCCGGCGGTCTGCTCAGTAATCCCATGGTGAAAGCCGGACTGGTCGGACTGGCTGGCATGATCGGCAGCCGCATGCTGCGCCGCTGACACCCACCCTGAACACGGCGCCGTGACAGGCGCGGCGGGCGGGGCACCCCGGTCCAGGGTGCCCCGCCGCGCTGCCCTCCCGCGGGGCCGGTACCGGGACAGTCGTTCTGGCAACTGTTCTAGAATGCCGCGCAATGCCTCTTTCGTACCTCACTCGTATCGCTCAGACGCCCGCCCCGACCTTCCATGAGGGCGCGCGCGCGGACCTGATCTCCGAGCTGTGGACCGGACTGGGCTACGTGACCGAACGCGACGAGGTCGGCAACGTCCTGACCCGCATCACCCCGCCCGGCACCGAGGGCCGCCCCGCGCTGCTGCTGGCCGCGCACCTGGACACCGTGTTCGACGCCGGAACCGACGTGACGGTCCGCGAGGACGCCGGGCGACTGACCGGCCCCGGCGTGGGCGACAACAGCGCCAGTCTGGCCGTCGTGACTGCCCTGCTGCGCGACCTGCGCGGCGGCGGCACCACCCTGCGCCGCCCGCTGTGGGTGGCCGCGAACGTGGGCGAGGAAGGCCTGGGCGACCTGCGCGGCGCCAAGCACCTGATCGCCCGGCACCGCCCGCACCTGGGCGCGTTCATCGCCGTGGACGGCTACCTGGGCATCGCGGTCACACGCGGCGTGGGTGTGCGCCGCTACCGCGCCGAGTTCGTCGGGCCGGGCGGGCACTCGTGGGGTGATCAGGCGCCCAGCACCCTGCACGCGCTGGGCCGCGCCATCAGCGCCCTGTACGCCCTGCACCTGCCCGCCACGCCCCGCACCACCCTGAACGTGGGTGTCGCGTCCGGCGGGACCAGCGTGAACTCCATCGCGGGCAGCGCGCAGCTGCTGCTGGACCTGCGGTCCCTGGACGCCGGGGTGCTGGCCGAACTGGACGCGCGGGCCGTGGCCGTCCTGCACGCCGCCGCGCGCGAGGTGGGCGTGAAACTGCGCCTGGAACGCGTGGGCGACCGGCCCGGCGGGGACCTCCAGAGCGGCGCGCTGCTGCCGCTGGTGCGCGAGGCGGCCCGCGAGGTGCGCGTGGACCTGCGGCTGGCGTCCAGCAGCACCGACGCGAACGCCGCCGTCCCGCACGGCCTGCCTGCCGTGGCGGTCGGCGTGTACCGGGGCGGGAACGCGCACCGCACGGACGAGTGGGTGCAGGCGGCCAGTTTCGCGCCGGGCCTGAAGTTCCTGCGGCGGCTCGTGGACTTGTACCAGCGCTCGCCCGTCGCCTGATACGGACTCCGATTGAATGGGCTGCCCCCACCGGCTGCCCCTGGGTACCCCCACCCACACGCCCGGTCAGTTCATGCGTTCTGCTCGCTGAAACGCGTGCCAGTCGGTCAATCCTGTAACTGACGTCGCAATCGCCGCCCACCAAACTCCCATCTGTTCAGAGCAGAATGAGGGCAGTCATGAATCCATTCCTGCGTCGCTCGCTTCCGCGCCGTGACCGCCCGGCCCGGTCCCGCCTGCCGCTGCGCGCCGCGCGCACCGCAGCCCTCACCGCGCTGCTGGGCAGCCTGTCCGCCCTGCCCGGCGCCGACGCGCAGAGCGGCGTATCGCCCGCGCAGGCCGTGTTCACCAGCGTGAACGACCTGATCAGCACCCGGTACGGCGGGCTGTCCACCGTGGACCGCGCCGCCCTGACCCGCGAGTACCAGCAGCGCCTGAACAACGTCTGCGCGCCCACCCCCGACACCTGCGAGGAAAGCCGCGCCTACCCGGTCCTGGAAGCCGAACTGACCGCGCTGGGCGACGAGCACTCGTTCTTCCAGACGCCCGAGGACTACCGCGAATTCGTTGCCAGCGCCACCGGCGGCAACCGCCTGCAATTCGGCGTGAAACTCGCCCGCCTGGACGGACAGAACCGCGTGGTGACCGAGGTCGTGCCCGGCAGCGCCGCCGAGGACGCCGGACTCAGGCGCGGCGACTCCATCCAGACCCTGAACGGCCGACCCTACCTGTACGAGGACCTGCGCAGCGCCCGCGAACAGGGCCTGCCCATCACGCTGGGCGTCCTGCGGCTCGGGCGGACCGTGACCGTCAGCCTGACCGCCCGCGAGAGCAGCACCCTGGACCTGCCGCGCCTGACCTTCGTGCCAGCCGACGGGACCGCCACGATCCCGGTCCTGCCCGCCAGCACGGACCCCCTGGCGGCCACCCCGGCCGCGCAGGGCGAGGTGGCCGTGATCCGCATTCCCACCTTCCTGTCCGGGAACCGCGTCGCGCAGCGCGTGCATGACCTCGTGGGGCAGGCGCAGAGCCGCGGCGCCAGCGGCCTGATCGTGGACCTGCGCGGCAACCCCGGCGGCAGCCTCAGCGAGTGCGACAGCGCCGTCAGCGCCTTCGTGCCCAGCCTGACCCGCGTGGCCCGCAGCGCCGACGGGAACGCCCGCACGGTCGTCAGCCGCGGCACCCGCCTCGAGGACGGCCGACTGGCGGGCGGGGTTCGCAATGCCCGACTGTGGACCGGGCCGCTGGCCGTGCTGGTCGACGAGGGCAGCGCCTCATGCAGTGAATTCTTCGCGTACGAGGTGCAGTACGCCGCGCGCGGCCCCGTGATCGGCGAGGCGACCGCCGGGGTCGGGAACACCGCCACCCGCGTCTTCCAGGTCGGGGAGGCCGCCGTGCAGCTCACCCTCCTGAACTACGCCAAGCCAGACGGCACCCCCTACCCGCAGCGCATCACGCCCGACCAGCTGCGCACACAGGGCGAGGACGAGATCCGGCAACTGACCCAGGGCTTCGACCCGCTGCTGCAACTGGGCGTGCAGTCCCTGCAACGCGCGCCCGTGCTGTCCATCGACCCGTTCCGCACGCAACCCTGAGCGCCCGCGCCCCTGGGCGGGCGTGTGGCGTTCACGCCGCCCGGCGCGGCAGGCCCCGCAGCGCCCAGCGCAGCCCCAGCGCCGTCAGCGCACCGATGGCCGCCAGCGTGACCCACGGCAGCGCCGGGAAGCCCAACTGCGCGCCCGTGTCCACCAGCGCGCCACCCAGGACGCTGCCGACCGCGCCCCCCACCCCCAGGCTGATCGCCGAGAACCCGAAGTAACTCCCGACCCGCCCCGGCGGCGCGAACCGGGCCGTCAGGGTCTGCTGGGTGGGGTACACGATCATGGTGCCCAGGCTGTACAGCGCCACGCAGCCCAGCAGTTGCGGGAACGTCGTGGCCACCGACATCAGCCCCAGCGCCGCGCCGACCAGCAGCACCGCCGCCACCAGCGCCGACCGCACCGGCACGAAGCGCTCGACCAGCCGCAGCAACGGGTACTGAAGCAGCACCGCCAGACCCGCCGACAGCCCGTACAGCGGCCCGGTCGCGCCGTTCCCCGCCAGCGCAATGGCCTTCAGGGTGACCGCCACGTTGATCTGCGTACTCAGGATGAAGTACCCGATCAGGACCAGCGTGAACCGCCGGAACCGCGTATCCGTCGCCGCCGCCCGCAGTCCGTCCAGACTGCTCGCCGCGAGCCGTTGCGGCCGCAGGTGCGGCAACGTGACCGCCATGACCGCCCCCGCCAGCAGGTACACGCCCGCCGCCGACAGCGCCGCCGTCCGGAACCCCAGGCCCAGCAGCGCCGCCCCGATCAGCGGCCCCATCACCATGCCCGCATTCCCGGACATGCTCGTCAGACTGAACATCCGCGTGCGGTGCTCGGCCGGAGTCACCTGCGTGATCGCCGCACTCTTCGGCGCGTCGAACAGGCCGCCCCCCACGCCCGCCAGCACCGCCGCCGCCAGCAACTCCGCCCACGAGTCACTGAAGCCCATCCAAGCGAACCCCAGCGTCCGCAGCGCGCAGCCCAGCAGGATCAACGGCTTCGGCCCCCAGCGGTCCGCCCACGCCCCCCCGAACACCGTCAGGCCCTGCTGCGTCAACTGCCGCAGGCCCAGCACCGCCCCCACACTCGCCGCCGACCAGCCCAGCCCACCCCCGGCCACCGAACCACTGAAATGCACCGTCACCAGCGGAATCACCGCAAAGAACCCGCCCCACATCAGGAAATTCGACCCGATCAGGCCCAGTTGCGCCGCCGACAACCGGAACGGCGCGGGCGGGCCGGGCGCGGCAGTATCTGGGGCAGGGGAGATGGGCGTAGGAATGGGCGAAGCGGGAGGGGCGGGCTGGGGCGCAGACACGCGCGCAGGGTACACCCGCCCGCACAAACAAGCTGCATGGGCGTCCACCCCTGCCTTACCCTGAACCGGATGACGCCACAGGTGTTCCGTTCCTTCGGGTTCTCCCCTGCCATGCATGCCGTAATCGCCGGGGAGTTTGAAGCGCCGATGCGCGGGTATCAGCGGGTCACTCCGGAGTCTCTCTACCCGTACCCACCCGCGTTGCTGCCCTTCTGGGACAACGACAATCCGTCAATGCTGGGCGTCTGGCAGCGTCGGTTCATTGACCGCCCACCGACCATCGTGTCGTTCCACCTGGAACTGCCGTTCGCTTACGAGGAAGCCCGCAACGAACGGCAGTTCCTGCTGACGCGCGCGTTTCAATACGTGGAGGCGCGGGGTATCACTCCGGAACTGCGGCAGTTTCTGGATGCCTATCCGCTGGCCCCGGACGACCTGCTCCTCGAAGCTGTGAGGCAACACGGAGATTCCCCGCAGGGTTTGCGGCTCTTCTCCTCTGAGCGGGACACACTGCCGATGGAAGTCATGCAGGCGGGTGACACGTACACGGGCTTTCACCCTGTCAGCTCCAAACGACTGGACGGCGTGTACCTCCAACATCCGCCCGGTCTGATCTGCGGCTTCGAGTTTGACCCGGACACGTCCGACCCTGCGCTGGCGTCCAGCATGCCGTGGCTAGATCCGGACAGCGACATTCCTGATCTGTTCCGCCAACTGCTGGCCCAGGGACGATATGCGGAAGCCTGGATGACCCTGAATTCCCCGGGCCTGGGCTCTCCAGGCTGGGATGACGCTTCGCTCGCTGACGGTCTCCGGCAGATGGGCTCCCTGCTACGCGATCCAGAATTCGATGTTGTGGTGGCCGGCTGGCTTCACCACCACCCCTGAACAATGCGGAGGATGCCGTGCAGCGGGGCATCGAACGTCAGATACTTGGTGCCTCGTCCTGCTGCCACCGTTCCAGCAGGTCTTCTGCCTGCGCTTTCACGTCCCCCTGACCGTACTGCGCGGCGTATCTGACCGCTGCCGCAGAGTCGGGCCAGAACAGGGCCAGACCGTTCAGGGCTTCGCTGGCTGCGTCCTGCTGTCCACTTTTCACGGCGCGGTTCAGGGCACGTTCCAGCACCGGCAGGATGACCGGATCGGCGCTCTTGCTGAGCGCCCAGATCAGGCTGTGGTTCAGGGTGCGCTGCCCCCAGAGGGTGCGGGACAGTTCCCCGATGACCTTCCGGCGTTCAGTGTCGGTCAGTCGGTGACGGGCGAGTTCAGGGGGCAGCAGATCAGCCAGTCCGCCATCATCGCCTGCGGGGTGCGTTGCACGGGCAGCTTCAAGCAGGAGGCCCAGCGCACCAAGGGCGTCGGTGGAGGAGACGCGGCGTGAGAGTGCTGTCGCGAGCAGGTCATTTACAGCTGTCATCATTCCTCATGCGGACTCTGATTGAATGGCTTACAAATCCGCTGGGTCCGAGCGGATGCGAGTAGGAGTAGAACGCTCCTCTGGACGTGGAGCTGGCACTCCGGTGAAGTTCCGGGTTGGCAACGAAACAGACGCATTCCGTATCACTTCACGGCCGACACCACACCGGCCAGTGCCACCCCCGCAAGCACCAGCAGTCCACCTACGACGGCGTGCAGGCGCAGCACGCGCCCGTACTGCCAGCGGGACAGGCCCAGGCCCAGCGCCACCAGGGTCGTCATGAAGGTCAGGTACACCCAGGTGAAGTCGGTCGGTGAGGCTTCTGGGTTCCCTGCAAGCGTTGCCTGGAAGTGCTGCCCGGTCACCGAGGCTGCGTGCGTCACGCCCAGTCCCAGCAGTATTCCGGCCGCGCAGGTCAGGACCGTGGCGACGCTCCCACCCGCCGGTCTGCGCCCCCGCAGGGCTGCGCGTTCCAGCACCCACGAGAACGGCAGCGCCAGCCCGAACGCCGCAGCGACCACCAGACCGGCGGCCTGAATCGCGAGCAGGAACAACAGGAGCATGGCGAGCATGCCCTGACCGTATCGCGCCTGCCCGCGCGCCGCTGCCGCACCTGAGCGGGTACGCTGCCGGGCATGGGTTCTCTTGTCTCGTTGGCTCCGGGGGTGCATTACCTGCCGGGCGCGGTGAACAGTCTGGTGGTCGAGGACGGTCGGGGCGGGGCGCTGCTGGTGGATACGGGCCTGGATGACGGGCACGCGCGCAAGCTGCTGCGCGGCCTGACAGAGCTGAACCTGATGCCGACCGGGATTCTGAACACGCACAGTCACGCCGACCATCACGGCGGGAATGCGTTCATCCTGAAGAAATTCCCGGAGCTCAAGGTGTTCGCGCCGCCGCTGGAGGACGCCGTGATCACGCACCCGATTCTGGAACCGATCACGCTGTTCGGGGCGCGGCCGCCCAGGGAGTTGCAGAGTAAATTCCTGCTCGCGCCGCCCAGCCCGGCGCGGCTGGCACCGGAACCGGGCCTGACCCGGATCGGGGGGGCGGTGGTGGAACTGCTGGAGGTCGCCGGGCACGCCAGCATGATGTACGCCGTGCGGGTGGGCGAGGTGCTGTACGCCGCCGACGCGCTGTTCGGCCCGGATGCCCTGGCCAAGCATCCGCTGACGTTCTGCGCGGACTCGGCGTTTCAGAAGGAGGCGGCCGCCCGGCTGGGGGAACTGGAGGGCGTGCGGGTCACGCTGCCCGGTCACGGGGACCCCACCCCGGACCTGACGGGGCTGGTCGCGGCGAACCTCGCGGCGTACGCGCGTACCACGGCGGCCGTGCTGGAGGCCGTGCAGGTCGGCGCGGCGGGCGTGGACGACCTGCTGGCGCGCGTGTGCGGTGCGCTGGGCATCACCATGGACAGTGCGGGGGCGGTGGTCCTGAACCGCGCGGTCGTCAGTGCCCACCTGACCGAACTGCTGGAGGACGGGCAGGTGCACATGAAGGTTCACGGGAACCGCCTGCTGTTTGTGGCCGGAGCCTAAAGGAAACACGTATGGGCGGCCCGGCAGGCTCGGGGGTACGGTGAACGCATGACCAGTAAATCCAAACCCGCCAAGAAATCCGCCAGCAAGGCCACCAGCGACGGGAAGGCCACCTCCGCGAAAGCCAGCGGGAAGGGCAGCGCGGACGCCGCGCACCTGAACGCCACGAACAACGCCCTGGTGGACCACAACTACCTGACGGAAGCCGAGTTCGGCACGGTCGCCGAGACGCTGCAACGCAACCTCGCGACGACCATCAGCCTGTACCTGAAGTTCAAGAAGTACCACTGGGACATCCGCGGCCGGTTCTTCCGCGACCTGCACCTCGCGTACGACGAGTTCATCGAGGAGATCTTCCCCGGTATCGACGAGCAGGCCGAGCGTCTGGTCGCGCTGGGCGGCAGTCCCATCGCCGCGCCCGCCGACATCGAACGCTTCAGCGTGGTGAAGGTGCCCACCGAGACCGTCCGTGACGCCCGCACGCAGGTCGCGGATCTCGTGGACGACCTGAGCCGCGTGGGCCGTGGGTACCGTGACGACAGCCAGACCGTCGACGACGCGAACGATCCCGCCACCGCCGACATGTACAACGGGTACGCCGCCACCGTCGACAAGATCCGCTGGATGCTTCAGGCGATGATGGACGACGACCGGATGAACTGAGTTTCAGGCAAATGGCAGATGGCAGATGGCGGAAAGCCAGGGACCTCTGCCATCCGCCATTTGCCTTCTGCCATCTGCACTCCTATGCCGAAATTCGATTACTCCCTGAACTACGCCCAACTGGACCTGCGCGCGCACCCGGAGCTGTACCGGGTGGGGGTGGGGGAACAGGGCGTGCTGCTGGTGCAGCCGTACAAGTCTGAGTTGCTGCCGCACTGGCGGTTCGCGACGCCGGAACTGGCGCGGGAAAGCAGCGAGGTCATCCACGGAATGTTCCTGGCGTACCTGCGGGCCGGGGAGTTCGTGGGGGCCGACATGGCCCGTAAGTTCCTGCAGATGGGGTTCACGCGCGCCCGCCGCTACGCGAACCACCGGGGCGGCAAGAAGTACGACGGCCCGGTCCCGGAGGACAGGAAGGGCCAGAGCGGCGCGCACGGCCGCGCTGAACTGCCGCGCAGCCCGGAAGACCCGGTGAAGGCCGAGTCGGCCCGCATCTTCAAGGCGAAATGGGACGAGGCCGAGGCGAACGAGGAGTACGCCGCGCTGAAGAAAGCCCACAAGGCCCAGTACGGCTGAAGCAGGTAGATGGTTGAAGGGTGATGGTTGATGGGGTCGTGTGCTGTCTCCATCGACTTTCAACCGTCAACCATCAACTCTTCCGGCGTGTTGACGTTCAGGAACGTTCGGGCCTCAAAGCCGCCCACCTGCACGGTCTGTTCGGGCGGCGCGGCGTGTCTCAGACGGCGTTCCCCGCTGTCCAGCAGGGCGGTCACATGGGGCAGCAGGTCCGTGTGGTACAGCGCGGCCAGCGGTTGCGGGCGGCCCTGCCCGTCCGTGGCCTGCACGCTGAGGCAGCCGGACGTGACGGCCGCACTCAGGGCGCGCCAGTAGTCGGGGGTCAGCCAGGGCAGGTCCACCCCGGTGAACGCCACCCAGCCGGGCGGGGCGTGCGTCAGGGCGCTTTCCAGTCCGGCCAGCGGGCCCTCGCCGGGGCGCAGGTCGGGGTGCGTGTTCCAGCGGCCCAGGTGGGCGGGCAGGGCGTAGCGGCCGGGCGGGGCGATCAGCAGGCGCACCGGGCAGTCCTGAAGGCTGGCGCAGGCGCGTTCCAGCAGCGTCCGGCCGTCCAGCAGGGCCAGGGCCTTGTCACTCCCGAAACGGCTGGACCGTCCGCCTGCCGTGACCGCCCCGGTCAGCCACAGCTCCGGCGGGGGGCGGGTCATACCGACTCCGATTGAATGGCCTTTGCAGTCCATTCAATCCGAGCGGATGCGAGGAGGAGAAAAAAGGGTTCCGGACGTGGAGCTGGCAATCCGGTGAAGTTCCGGATTGTCAGCGAAACAAACGGAATCCGTATCACTCGCGCGGGCCGCTCTGGCGTTCCATCTGGCGCAGCGTCCACGCGACCAGCCGGGGGACCGGGCGGCCGTATGGGGGGTACAGGAACCGCACGGGGCTGGGCGTGGGTTCGCGCAGCACGGCCCGCTCGTGACTGAACGTGCGGAAACCGTGCTCGCCGTGGTAGTTGCCCATGCCGCTGGGGCCGACCCCGCCGAACGGCAGGTTGGGGTTGGTCAGGTGCACGACCGCGCCGTTCACGACCATGCCGCCGCTGGTCGTCTCGCGCTGCACGCGGCGGATCATGTCCTCGTCGGTGGCGAACAGGTACAGCGCCAGCGGCGCGTCTAGGCGGCGGATCAGGTTCAGGGCCTCCTCGGGCGTGTCGTACGTCACGACCGGCAGGACCGGCCCGAACAGTTCCTCCTGCATCAGGGGCATGTCGGGCGTCACGCCGCTCACGACGGTCGGCGAGATGAACCGGCCCGGCGCGTCGAACTCGCCGCCCAGCACGATCCGCGCGCCCTGCTCGACGCTGGCGCGCGTCAGGCGTTCCAGGCGCTGCACGCCCGCGCTGTCCACCATGCGCCCGTAGTCCGGCCCGGCCCGCAGCCACGCGCCCGTCCCGAACCGCCGCCCGATCACGGCCTCCAGGCGGCGCAGCAGCGGCCCTTCCAGGTGCCGGGGCACCAGCGCGTAGTCCGGCGCCACGCAGGTCTGCCCGGCGTTCAGCAGTTTTCCCCACGCCAGCCGCTCGGCGGTCACGTCCAGGTCGGCGCTGGTGTCGATCAGGGCGGGGCTCTTGCCGCCCAGTTCCAGGGTCACGCCCGTCAGGTTGTTCGCGGCGGCCCGCATGACGTGACGCCCGACCGCGCCGCTCCCGGTGAAGAAGATGTGCCCGAACGGCAGTTCCGTCAGGGCGCGGGCCACCTCGCCGTCCCCCTCCACGACCGCCACGAGCCGCGGTTCGAACACGCTGTGCAGCAGTTCCCGCAGCGCGCGCGCCACGTTCGGGGCCTTCTCGCTGGGCTTGAGGATCACGGTGTTCCCGGCCGCCAGACTGGAGACCAGCGGCACCAGCGCGAGGTTCACGGGGTAATTCCAGGGGCTCAGGATCAGGGTCACGCCGCGCGCCTGCATCTGCACCTCGCTGCGCGCCCCCAGCAGCACGGACGGCGTGTCCACGCGCCGGGGCGCCATCCAGCGCGGCAGGCGGCGGATGGCATGCTGGATCTCCTCGAGTACCGGGTGCAGTTCGGTGATCTCGGCCTCGGCGCGGCTCTTGCCCAGGTCGGCGTGCAGGGCGTCGGCCAGGGCCACGCGGTGCGCGCGGATGGCGTCGTGCAGTCGGCGCAGGATCGCCTGCCGTTGCGGCGCAGTCGTCTGCGCGGCCTGCCAGCGCCAGGCCTGCTGCGCGGCGAACAGGGCGTGAAGGTCGGGGGCGGGCAGGCTGGAATCGGGCATGAATACCTCAGGGAGCGGCGTGCGTGACGGGCCGGGCGTGCCCGAGTGGCGGGGCGGAACGGCACTGAATTGAACCGAGTATAGAGCCGCGCCCCACCTTGAGCACGCATTGAGCGCCCCGTCACAAAGCAGCCCCGGCAACACTCTGGGCACGCCGGGGACGCGCACACTGCAAACCGCACGACAACCCGCCCCCCACGTCCCTGTTCACGGAGGTTCCACCATGACCATCACCAGACTGCTGCTCGGCTCCACCCTGGCCCTGACCCTCGGCTCCTGCGCCATGATGGCCCCCGCCATGAGTTACACCCTCGCCAAGCAACCCGCCGGCGGCGCCCTGACCCCCACCGGCATGGTCGACGTGAAGAAAGACGGCATGACCGTCATGACCAGCGCCAAGGTCATGGGTCTCGCCCCGAACACCTACTACGTCGCGCACTACCACCTGCAGGGCACGGCCAGCACCGACCCGTGCAGCAGCGGCGGCGCGCCCATCATGAACAGCATGATCGTTGGGCAGAGCGACGCCATGGGCATGCTCACCCTGACTGGCAGCGTGGCCGCCGCCGACGTGATGAACGCCACGTACTTCAACATCCACACCGCCAGTGACGCCGCCGGCACCCCCGCCGACGCCGGCGTGACCTGCACCAGCGTCAAGATGTAACCACGGCGTACGGCAGAAAGCAGATGGCAGAAGGCAAATGGCAGAGGTTCCGTGACCGGGTCTCTGCCATCTGCTATTCGCCATCTGCCATCCGCCTCTCTTACAGCCCCAGGCCGTCCCGGTATCCCTGGATGATCTGCGCGCCCCAGATCAGGGCGACCAGCGCACCGACCGCCAGGAACGGCCCGAACTTCACGCGGTTCTCGCGTTTCATGGCGAGTTGCGCCACGCCGTACAGCGCCCCGGCGAACACCGCGACGACCAGCGTCAGCAGCAGCCGCTCCCAGCCCAGGAACGCGCCGATCACGGCGGCCAGTTTCACGTCCCCGAACCCCATGGCGCTCGCGTCGGCCGGTTCGTCGGCCGCGTCATCCACAGTCTGCCCACGGTACTTCAGCCACCAGTACACGCCCGCCACCAGCGACGTGGCGCCCGCCGCCGCCAGCGCGCCCTGAACCATCAGGATCATGCCGGGGCCGTAGCCGGCGCTGCCCAGCACCACGCTGACCAGCAGGCCGCCCAGCGTCAGCAGTTCCGGCACACGCACCACGCGCCGGGCCACCACGTTCACGGCCGCCGACAGCAGCGCCACGCCCAGCCCCCACCACGGCCCCAGCCACGCGCCGGCCAGCAGCGCCAGACTGATCTGCTGGTACCCGATGGGCGCTTCCGGGAAGGAGCGTTCCCGGAAGCGGCGCAGCACCCACGACCCGAACTGGTTGATCGCCACGACCAGACCCGCGCCCAGCAGCGCGCCCTGCACCGCGCCCGACAGGTCCGGCAGGCCCTCGGCGCCCGCCCGGCCGTTCAGGAACCCGAACAGGATGCCCAGCGCCGTGCCCGGCAGCGTCAACTCGTCCGGGATGGTGTACGTATCCAGGTCGATGGCACTCCCGACCAGCAGGATCGTGAACAGCGCCATCAGGCCCAGTGCGCCCCACCCGACCACCAGCGGCGGGAACAGCGCCGCGATCACGCCGTACCCCAGCCCGGTCAGCAGTTCCACGACCGGGTACCGCGCCTTGATGGGCGCCCGGCAGTAGCGGCACTTGCCGCCCAGGCTCAGCCACGACAGCACCGGCACCAGATCCGGCACGCCCAGCCGGTGGTCGCAGTTCGGGCAGTGACTGGGCGGGAAGGCGATACTCTCGCCGCGCGGCAGGCGCCAGATCAGCACGTTCGAGAACGACCCGACCAGCAGGCCGAGCAGGGCAGCGAAGATCACGAGGAGGACGTCAGGGGTCACCCCGGCAGTGTAGGCAACAATTCTCACAGACGTCTTGCCTTCACCTGCCCGGCCTGCCCGACCCCTACCCGGTCGTGGGACCGTCCAGCGTGAACAGCGCGTCCAGCCACGCCCGCAGCGGCTCCGGCACCCACGACACCCCTTCGGGCAGCGGCGCCGGGACGACCGGAACGCCCAGCCGCGCCACCTCGCCCTGCACCGCCGCCAGCGCCGCCCCGAAATCCACGTACCCCTTCTCACCCGGCGGAATCAGCGCCGTGCGGGTCAGCGCCCCGGCGCGCGTCAGGTCCGCCCAGTTCAGGCGGTACACGTCCTCGAACACGAAGGACCGCTCGGGTTTCCCCGGCACGTCCGCCACGAACCGCACCGGCGGGCGGCAGTCACCGTCCAGAATCGTCACGCGCGCCCCGCACCCCCCACAGGTGAAACCGCCCACGTGCCCGTACCGGCTGCCCACGTACCGCCGCGCCTCGTGCGGCACGAACCCGCACGCCGGGCAGACCGTGAAGATCGGCACGTCCAGCAGCTGCGCCGAAGGCTGCCGCCCCGTGCGGTTGAAGTACAGGCGGACCATGCACCCAGTCTGGCACGTAGGCACGTGAGCTTTCAGACAGGGGAATGGCGGGCGCCCCGTTCCCAGGACACCCGCCACCCGTCAGTAACCGTTGCGCTCAGTGCTTCCCGAAATGCCCCAGCTGAGGCACGTTGGGCGTCCAGGCGGGCGTCTCCACGACCTCGCCGTACAGGTCGTACTCGTCGCTGTCCTCGATGCGCACGCGCACGATGTCCCCGATCTTCACGGTCCCGGCGAACTCACCGGCGAACAGGTACACCTGCCCGTCGATGCCCGGCGCGTCCCCCTTCGTGCGGCCGATCAGTTTCGTGCCCGGCGCGTCGTCCTCGTCGTCGTTGAACTCGTCCACGATCACGTCCATGACGGTGCCGACCTTCTCGGCCAGCCGCTCGGCGCTGATGCGCTGCGCGACCTCCATGAAACGGCTCAGGCGCTCCTCCTTCACGTCCTGCGGCACGGCGTCCGGCAGGGCGTTCGCGTCGGCCTCGTCCACGTCGCTGTACGTGAACGCCCCCACGCGGTCCAGGCGGGCGTCCTCCAGGAACTGCAGCAACTCCTGGAAGTCCGCCTCCGTCTCACCGGGGAACCCCACGATGAACGTGGAGCGGATCACCAGTTCCGGGCAGATCTCCCGCCAGCGGCGGATGGTGTCCAGCTGCTTGCCCGCACCGGGCCGGCGCATGGACCGCAGGATCTTCGGACTGGCGTGCTGCAGCGGCACATCCAGGTACGGCAGGATCTTGCCCTGCGCCATCAGTTCCACGATCTTCTCCACGTGCGGGTACGGGTACACGTAATGCATCCGCACCCACGCGCCCATCTCGCCCAGCTTCACGGCCAGGTCCGTCAGGTGCGCCCGGACCTGCTCACCCTGGAATTCGCTCTCGCGGTACCGGACATCCACGCCGTACGCACTCGTGTCCTGCGAGATGATCATCAGTTCCTTCGTGCCGCCCGCGATCAGGCGGTACGCCTCGTACAGCACCGACCCGGCGTCACGGGACACCTGCAACCCCCGCAACTTCGGAATGATGCAGAACGAACACGTGTGATTGCAGCCCTCCGCGATCTTCACGTACGCGTAGTGCTTCGGCGTCAGCTTCACGCTCGGCGCGAACACATCCCCGTGCCGCGTATCCTCCCGCTCCGGCTGAACGGCGTCCGCCCGCGTGCCCGGCGCCGCCACCGGCAGCAGACCCGTGAACGCACTCGTATCGATCGGCAGCAGCGTCCGCACGTGACCCATCACGTCATCCACCGCCTCACTGCCCGTGATCGCCGCGACCTTCGGGTGCCGCTCCATGATCTTCTCCGGCCGCTCACCCAGGCACCCGGTCACGATCACCTTCCCCGTCGCCTCCAGCGCCTCACCGATCGCGCTCAGGGACTCCTCGACCGCCGGCGTGATGAACCCACACGTATTCACGATCACCGCGTCCGCATTCTCGTAACTGGCCGCCACCTCATAGCCCTCGAACCGCAGCTGCGTCAGAATCCGCTCACTGTCCACCAGCGCCTTCGGGCACCCCAGACTGATGAACCCCACCCGTTTTGCGCCCGCCACAGCGGGACCGTTGCCTTCCATCATCATCTACTCCTTCCCTTGCGCCGCACCCAGCACCCCGGGGGCACAGAGGTTCAGCCCGCCACTCTACAGGGACGGGCCGCGCCGGGCGACGCACTGGATTACAGGATCACGTCAGGAAGGGTTACTGGCAGCGGTTCATGATCAGCGGCTTGATCTGCAGGCCGTAGGCACCCTGCGCGGTGAAGATGCGTTGCGCATCCCGTTCGATGATGCGGCGGGCCTCGTCGCGGGCGTACGAGACACGCTGTTCCCGCAGGGACTGGGCGCTCAGGGTGGGCGTGGCGACGCACAGCGCGCCGTTCTGCACCTTCAGGTTCTTGGCGACGGTGTCATTGGCGCGTTTGCGTGCCATGGGAATGACACCTTGCGTCTTGACCGGCACGACGGCGTTCTCGCCGGGCAGTGGCAGGGCGGCGCAGTTGGTCAGCTTGTCGCTGGGCATCTTGCCGGTCAGGAAGTACTCGGTGATGGGTGTATCCACGCAGTCGGTGTCGTACGGGAACGCGACGTGCTGGGGTTCGTCGTCAATGAAGATCATGCGGGCGCTGGGCGTGCTGTTCAGGGCACGCAGCGCGCCTTCCTGCGGCGTGGCGGGGTCCAGTTCGTTCTGGAGCATCAGGACGGGCGGCATGTTCGCGGGCAGTTTGGGCTGCTGGACACTGGGGCCGCCTTTCCACTGCAGGCAGGGGTTGCTGACCGACGCGCCCCCGATCAGGGGGTAGTCGCGCGCCTCGCGGTCGTCCAGGGCGCGGGCGGCGCTCAGGTTGGACTTCCAGGCAGTGTCGTTGCAGGTCACGGCCCTGAACACCGAGGAGGACGTGTCCAGTTCGACGGGGGTCGGTGCTGGGTTACGCAGGTCCTCACGGATCTGAAGGAACAGCAGCGCCAGCTGTTTGGCCAGGTCGTTGGTTTCGGCATCCGGGAAGTAAGTCTGTTTCAGGGCCAGGGTGCCCAGTTCGTTGGTCGTGGCAGCCGGCTTGGCCTTGATCAGGCTGCTGAGCACGGCGGCGGGTTTCAGGACGACGCCGATCAGGGGCAGGCTGTCGCGGCCGTACATGAACTGCACGATGTAGCGGCTGGTGATGAAGCGCAGGTTCTCTTCTAGCTCGTTCTGCGTGGTGTACACGTCGGTGCCGGTCGCGCCCAGACCGAAGTACGCGTTCTGACGTGCCAGGTACGGCGCGGCAGAGTCGCGGAAGTCCCGTTCGAAGGCGGCGGGTTGCAGGCCGAAGGCGTCCTGCATGGTCTCGTTCCAGGACATGTTGCCGTCCAGCAGCATCCGCCCGGTGTGTTCGGGGAAGGTCTTGGCGTACCAGGAGCCCAGCCACGTGCCGTACGAGTACCCGATGTAGTTCAGTTTCTGGTCGCCCAGCAGTTGCCGCGCCAGGTTCAGGTCGCGGGCGGTGGCGTCGGTGTTGATAAACGGCGTCAGCGGGTTTTTCTGGCAGGCCAGGGCGGTCAGCTTCCCGGCGCGGATCATGCGGTTCACGTTGGCGGCGCTGCGGTCGGCGGCGGGCGGGTTGATCGGGTCGATCAGTTCGTTGCTGCCGCAGTACAGGCGGCTGCTGGCCCCCACGCCACGCGGGGAGAAACCGATCAGGTCGTACTGCTCGGTCATCTTCTTCAGGTTGGCGCCGCGCGTGGTGCTGGTGTCGCCGTTGGCCCAGAAGTAGGCGTTGAACGGCGCGAACGACAGGCCGTCGCCGCCGGGGCCGCCCGGATTGAAGAAGATCGCGCCCTGCCGCTGCTTGCTGTCGCTGGCAGTCACGCGGATCAGCGAGACGCTCAGCGTGCCGGCGTCGGGTTTGGCCCAGTTCTGCGGAACGGTCATGTCGGCGCACTGCAGGCGGCTGCCCAGTTCGCTGAACAGGTCGGCGTTGTCGCTGCCCAGGATGGTGGCGTCACACGCGGCCCAGCCCAGGGTCTGACCGGTGAAGGGAGCCATGGGGTCCGGCGCGGCGGGGGTCGGAGTGGGGTTGCAGGCGGCCAGAGTGGCGGTCAGTGGAAGCAGGGCCAGGGCAGAGCGGTTGAGTTTCATGATTCCTCCGCCCGGAAACTACCAATGCGGCGTAAGGGAATGCGGCTCGGATTCGCTTGACATGCTCGGCCCGGCACCGCTACCCGTTCTGCAGTCAGCCTGTCATTCGCGGGCGCGTCTCTCAGGGTTGGGCTGTACACTGCCTGAAGATGAATGCCAAGGTTATTGTGGTCACGTCCGGCAAGGGGGGCGTGGGTAAAACCACGACCACCGCGAACATAGGAGCGGCACTCGCGAAACTGGGTGAGAAGGTCGCGGTCATTGACGTGGATGTGGGCCTGCGGAACCTGGATGTGGTGATGGGTCTGGAGTCGCGGGTGGTGTTCGATCTGGTGGACGTGCTGGAAGGCAAGTGCCGCATGTCTCAGGCGCTGATCCGGGATAAGCGGGTGGAGAACCTGTTCCTGCTGCCCGCCAGTCAGACGCGTGACAAGGACGCGCTGGACCCGGAGGTGTTCCGGGGTGTGGTGCGTGACCTGATCGAGACCGAGGGCTTCGACCGGATTCTGATCGATTCTCCGGCGGGGATCGAGTCGGGTTTCAAGACGGCGGCCGCCCCGGCGGAGGGGGCGCTGGTGGTCGTGAACCCGGAGGTGTCCAGCGTGCGTGACGCGGACCGCATCATCGGGCTGCTGGAGGCTCAGCAGGTCAGTGAGATCCGGCTGGTCATCAACCGCCTGCGTCCGAAGATGGTGGCGAGCGGGAACATGCTCTCGGAGGCGGACATTCTGGACATCCTGGGGGTCAAGCCGATCGGGATCGTGCCGGAGGACGAGGGGATCATCATCTCGACGAACGTGGGGGAGCCGGCGGTGCTGGGGAAGACGAAGGCGGGCGAGGCGTTCATGGCGACCGCGCGGCGCCTGAAGGGCGAGGACGTGCCGTACCCGAAGTTCGAGGAGGACAAGGGGTTCCTGGCGGCGCTGCGCCGACTGTTCGGGGGGGCCTGACGTGTTCTCGTGGATGAAGCGCGGCCGGACCAAGGAGACCCTGAAAGACCGCCTGGAGCTGGTGCTGGCGTACGACCGGGCGCAGATTCCGCCCGGCAAGGTGGACGCGTTGCGCAACGATCTGCTGGAGGTCGTCAAGCGGTACTTCCCGACGGGGAACAGTTCCGTGGAGATCGAGCAGCGGGGCGACATGGTGGTCCTGATGGCGAACATTCCGCTGGATGAGGATTCGCCGGGCCGCGCGGCCGAACGCAACCGCTGAGTCTGCCTCTCGCGCGGCCCGGTGCGTTCACCGCTCTAGGCACCTTTCTAAGCACCTTCACCCCTGCACGCCGTAGCCTGTGGGGGTGTCGCGTTTGAATGTTCTGTCTGCTGTTCACTCCGGGGTGCCCGTGCGGGCGCCGCTGCGGGGAATGCCTTGAAGTACGACCTGCGGTTTCCCGTGATCATCGCGGCCCTGCTGGCGGTGGGTCTGATGACGGTCAGTACGGCGGCCCTGTCGCCGCGCGTGTCGAGCGGCGTGTTCACCAAGCAGATGCTGGGCGTGGTGCTGGCGGCCGTGCCGATCGCGCTGATGTGGTGGGCGGGCCGGGACCGCATCTACCGCGTGGCGCCGTACCTGTACGGGCTGGCGCTGCTGATGCAGGTCAGTACCTTCGTGATCGGGAAGGAGGTGAACGGGCAGCGGAACTGGATTGTGCTGGGGCCGCTGCAGTTCCAGCCGCTGGAGATCCTGAAGTTCGCGTTGATCCTGATGCTGGCCGTCACGCTGCGCGAGGGGTTCAAGGGTCTGTCCACGTACGGGCGGGCACTGGCAGTGTTCCTGCCCGCGCTGGGTCTGGTCGTCATTCAGGATTTCGGGGGGGCGATCGTGCTGAGCGTCATGTTCGCCGTGATGATGCTCGCGGCGCGCATGCCGGTGTGGCACGCGCTGCTGGCGGCGCTGGTGGTGGGAACGGCGGTACCGACGGTGCTGTACCCGCACCTGGAGCCGTACCAGCAGAAGCGCCTGACGATCTTCCTGGACCCGTACCAGGACCCGCGCGGGGCGGGGTACCAGGTGATTCAGAGCACCATCGCGGTGGGCAGCGGTGGGTTGCAGGGCAAGGGGTACAAGCAGGGCAGTCAGTCGCACAACGGGTTCCTGCCGGAGGCGCACACGGACTTCGCGGTGTCCACGTGGCTGGAGGAACAGGGGTTCGTGGGGGGCGTGGTGGTGCTGCTGCTGTACGGCGGGTTGTTCTGGGGGCTGGCGGGCATGGCGGGCGAGGCGCCCCGCTTGCAGGATCAGGTGCTGTTCGCCGGGATTCTGGGGCAGATCGGGTTTCAGGTCCTTGAGAACATCGGCGCGGCCCTGAGTGTCCTGCCGTTGACCGGGATCACGTTGCCGCTCATCAGTTACGGCCTGAGCAGTCTGGTCAGTACCCTGAGCACGCTGGGACTGGCGTATGTCGTGCACCGGGACCGGTACGAGGGGCGTATCTGATGGGTGGCGCGGCCCTTGCGGGTGGCGCGCGGCCTGAGTTCCGGGTGTTCGTGGCGGTCAGTCTGGACGGCCTGATCGCTCGGCCGGACGGTCGCCTGGACTGGCTGCCGGGAGCCACTCCGGACAGCGCTCCAGCCCCGGCGGGCGAGGATCACGGGTACGCGGCGTTCATGGCGGGCGTGGACACCCTGCTGATGGGCCGGGAGACCTTCGGGACCGTCCGGGACTTCCCGGAGTGGCCGTACGCGGGGTTGCGGGTGGTCGTCCTGAGCCGCACCCTGACGGCCGCCGACCTGCCGCCGGCCCTGCGCGGCGCGGTGCAGGTCATGGCTGGCACGCCCGAGCAGGTCGCGGAGGAACTGGGTCACCTGGGCGCGCGGGCCGTGTACGTGGACGGCGGGCAGACCGTGCAGGCGTTCCTGCGGGCCGGACTGATCGACGAACTGACGGTCACGGTCGTGCCGGTACTGCTGGGGCGGGGCCGCCCGCTGTTCGGGCCGCTGGGCGCCGACCTGCCCCTGAAGCTGGTGTCGGCGCGGGTGTTCAGCGGCAGTGGGTTCGTGCAGAGCACCTACCGCCGCAGGGATGGCCGGTAGGGCCGCCAGCAGGGGGCAGCAATGGGGCGCGGTGGGAACGGGGCGCGGTGGCCGGTGGCTGCTGCGCCCCACTGCGTGCCGACTGGGCGCATGCCCCTGATGGGGGGAAGCGCGGGCGCGAATCGTTAAAGAAAGGCATTTATGTCGTCTGGAACGCTGCCCTGCCGGAGGTGTTACGGTGGGTGGCGTTCCATCCCCACTGCCCTGACAGAGTGAAATAATTTACACTTGCGCCGGTAGCCGCTCGTGTCTCGCTGCGGGCGGCGCGGCCATGCAGGGTCACCTACTTCAGTGGCAGGTTCTTCAGCTTCACGGCAGTTCCCAGGAGGCGTCATGAACATCACAGACTCGATTCAATCGTTCTTCGGAGGTGACGGGGCCGCCCGTCTCGGGCAGGTCGCCGGGCTGGACGCCCAGACCGCGCAGCGCGTCCTGAGCGCCGGTCTGCCCCTGCAACTCGACGCGCTGGCCGATCATGCGCGCGGCGCCCAGGGGCAGGCGCAGATCGCCGAGGCCATCCAGAACCTCCCGCAATTCGGCAGCGTGCAGGAAGCCCTGGAAGGCGCGGACGGCCCGCAGAACCTCCAGCAGGCCGGTGACCTGCTCGGGTCGGTGCTGCTGGGCGACCGCGGCGCGACCCTCACTCAGACGGTGGCGGCGCAGACCGGCGCGGCGGGCGGCGGCGTGCAGAAGATGCTGGGCATGGCCCTGCCGCTCCTGCTGAGCCAGCTCGGCCGCGCCGGCGTGAACGGCGGCAACGTCGGCGGGATGCTCGGCGGCCTGAAAGGGCAACTGGGCGGACTGCTGGGCGCCGGAGCCGGAGCCACCGCACTGGGCGGAGCGGCACTGAGCGGAGTGGGACTGGGCGGAGCGCTCGGCAAGGTCGCCGCGCCGGACCTGACGGCCCCCACCCCGGTCGTGCCGGACATCGCACCTCCGGCCGTGAACGTCCCGTCGCTGGACACGCCACGTCTGGACACGCCCCGTCTGGACACTCCGGTGCCCGGCGCGGCAGGTGCCGCCACCCTGGGCGTGGCAGCGGGGACGGCGGCGGGCATGGCGGCGGGCGTGGTCGCCCGTGACGACAGCGCCGCTGGCCTGCTGGAGTTCCTGAAGGGGCAGTTCAGCGGCCCGGCCGCCGAACGCATCGGAACCTCCGCCGGGTTCGGTGGCGGCGCGTCCAGGCGGGCGGCGCAGGCGGCGCTGCCGCTGATCCTGAATTCACTGGTGAACAAGGGCCGCACCGAGGCGGGCGCGCAGGACGTGCTGAACATGGCCCGGCCCTTCGAACCGCTGGCCGACACGGACGGCCACCTGAACACGGCCGTGCTGGACGACGCCGCCGAATCCGCCCGCATCGAGGGCCAGGGGCGCGGCCTGCTGGGCGGCCTGTTCGGGAATGTGGATCAGGTCGCGGGCCGACTGGGTACCGCGCTGGGCGGCAGTGGCGCCAGCGCCGGGCGCCTGCTGGCCCTGATGACCCCGCTGGTGCTGGGCGTGCTGGGCAACCGCGCCCGCAGCGGCGGCCTGGGCGCGGCTGGCTTCAGCGGCGTGCTGGGCGGCATGGGCGCGGGCCTCGCGGGTCTGCTGCCCAGCGGCCTGAGTAGCCTGGGCGCGCTGCTGGGCGCCGGTGGACTGGCCGCCGCTGGGACGGCTGCGGCCATGGCGGGCGCACCCCGTCCGGCCGTGCCGCCGGTCGCGCCTGCGCCGGTGCCTCCGGCGGGTACGCCGCCCACGCCTCCCGAGGAGAAACGCCGGGGCGGCTTCCCCTGGTGGATCATTCCGCTGTTGCTGCTGTTGCTGCTGGGCGGCTGCTGGCTGGTCAACCGTCCGTCCACGGACACGGCGGGAACGGCCACCACGGCGACCGACACGGCGGCCAGCATTCTGGTCACCAACCCGTCTTCCGACGCGAACCTGCCGCCCCAGCCGTTCACCATGAGCGGTACCGGCCCGGCCGGCGCGACCCTGACCATCCAGGACGAGGGTCAGGACGTGGGGACCGCCACGGTCGGTGACGACGGCAACTGGTCGGCCGACCTGCCCGCCCCGACCGTGGGTGAGCACACGTACACCGTGGACAGCGGCTCGGCCCGCAGCGAGTTCAAGGTGAACATTACCGAGGGCGCTGACGGCGCGGCCCCCGCCGACGACACGAGTGGCGACGCGAGCGGCGCTGCTGACGACGGCACGGACATGACCGGCACTGATACGACCGGTACCGACACGACTGGCACCGACACGACTGGCACCGATGCGGACGGCGCGGCGACCCCGGCGGCCTTCGCGATCAGCGCCCCCACGGCCGATCAGGAACTCCCGGCGGGCGGTTTCACCATGAACGGCACCGGCACGCCCGGCGAGGAAGTGGAACTGTTCGAGGACGGCACCAGCCTCGGCAAGGTCACCATCGGCGAGGACGGCACCTGGACCTTCGACGTGCCCAGCCCCGCCGCGGGCGCGCACACCTACTCGGTCAACGGCCCGGACGGCACGGAACTCGGAACGGTCAGCGCGACGGTCGCGGCCGCCAGTGCCGACGCCAGCGCCGCCGACTGCACCGAGGACTACACCCTGAGCATCACGGACGGCCAGACCGTCAGCGAACCCTTCCGCTTCGGCGGGGTCGGGCAGGGCGAGGGGTACAGCGTGACCGTCAAGCGCGGCGACCGGACTATCGGCACCAAGGCCATCCCGCTGGACGCCACCTGCGGCTGGAGCTACCAGAGCCGCCCCGGCGCGGGCACCATCACCTACGAGGTCCGCCCCACGGGTGACGCGGCTGCCGAGCCTCTCAGTAGCGTCACCCTGACCGTCAAGCAGTAACCGTCAGGCAGTGACCTTCAGGCAGTAAACAGGCAGTAAGCAGGCAGCAGAGCCGCCCATTCCTTCAGGGGAACCGGGCGGCTCTGATACGGACTCCGATTGAATGGGCTGCAAAGACCGTTCAATCCGAGCGGATGCGAGTAGGAGAAAAACGGGTTCCGGGCGTGGAGCTGGCAATCCGGTGAAGTTCCGGATTGTCAGCGAAACAAACGGAATCCGTATGATCCTTCTATAGGGACCGCTTGTGCAGGGCGGGTCGTGTGGGGCGGATGGTCAGCGGCTCACGCTCCAGATGCCCGCGAAGTCCGCCAGTTGCGTGCTGCGGTCGCTGGTGGCGTAGGCGCTGATGCTGCCGTCCAGGTACAGGGCGTCCGGACAGCCCAGGGTGTCCCGGAAGAACACCGCGAACGAGTAGAAGTTCACCGGCCCGGCACTCACCGCAAAGCGCACCTGTCCGTCCCGGCACACACCGACGCCGCTGCGCAGTTTGAACGACGTGCTGCCCCGGTTGAATTCCGGGTGGACCTTCCCGCCCCGGAGCAGCAGCGGGCCGGACTGCGTGGCAAAGGTGGGCTGCACGTTCAGCGTGGCGTACTGGCGCGTTTCGGTCACGCCAGCCTGCGCGCCTTTCACCCAGAACACGCCGTTGGGCAGCAGCGCGAAGTTCCCGCCGCTGCGGGCCATGTTCAGCGGCACCAGCGTCCGCCCGTTCTCGACGTGCAGGCCCAGCGGTTTCAGGCCCGGCGCGTAGATGCCGCTGTTCGTGGCGAAGGTCAGCGTGCGGCCTTCCTTACGCAGCCGCGCCCGTAACTGCGTGAAGGTGGTGTACGGGGCGCGGGTGGTGGGGTTCAGCCAGTGCAGTTGCAGGCGGTCCCGGCCGGGATTCACGGTGGCGACCGTGTAGAGGGTGCCGCCCGCGACGACCGGTTCGACCTTCAACCCCGAAGCGGCGGGGGAGAGGACGCAGGAGAGCAGCGCGCCCGCGAACAGGACAGGCGGCAGGGACAGGCGAACGCAGAGGCGGAACATACGCCCATGATGGCGGTCCTTCATGTGGTGCCTGCATGGCAGCTGCGTGGTGTGTGCGCGGCCACTCGGGGTGAGAGGCGTCCGGGGAACGCCGTTCTGGCAGGCGTGCCGGGCAGCGTGGCGGCAAGCGTGAAGTGTTGATCGGGAACAGGGTGTTGACAGATTCGCTGGTGGCCTGTATCTTTTCTGAGCCTCAAGCGAGGCGCGATGCATG
>NZ_BMQM01000017.1 GCF_014648115.1 Deinococcus seoulensis | reverse complement strand
ATTCCGCCGCCCTGGGCGGCCATCATCTACCAGCAGGACACGGGCACCCTGACCCTTGAGCGTACCCGCGCCTTCCCTGACAGGTAACCCAAACCGAGACCCACGCCGCCCCACGGGGCGGTTTTTTCGTACCACCCTTTTTGCCTGGAGGTTCCACCGCATGACCAACGTCGGATCTGCCCGCATCGACCTCACGCTGATCACCACGGCCGCGAAGGCCAGCCTGACGGCGTTCGCGAACGCTGCCCGCGCCGAGTTGCAGGCGATCTCCAAACCCGTCCGCATCAACGTGAAAGCCGACCCGGCCCAGCTGCGCGGCCAGGTGGACGGCGTGAAGGCCGCGTTCCGGGACCTGAACACCGACCTGAAAAGCCTCCTGCGGGTGGATGTCAGCGCCCTGAAAAGCGTGATCAGCAAGATCGGCAAGCAGATCACGGACCTCACCGCGCTGGAAGCGAAGATCCGCAGCCTGGGCGGCGGCCCTGGCGGTGGCGGCGGCAATGGGGCCGGTGGCGGCGGACCGGGCGTCAGCAACGCCTACGCCTCGCAACTCCGCGCCCTGCAGGCCGACCTGAAGAACAGCGTCCTGAACACCACGCAGTTCGAGCAGGCCACCCGCAACCTGAAGGCCAGCATCGACGCGGAGATCGCCAGCCTGCGCGGCCTCGGCCCCCTCACGCAGAGTCAGCAGGCCCGCCTGGACGCCCTGCGGAACAGCAGCGGTCAGGCCGCCACTGCCCTGAAGGGACTGGCGGATCAGCAGGCCCGCGCCGCCCGTGAAGCGGCCCGTGGAGCCGAGCGCGCCCAGGCGGACGCCGTCGCGAAACTCGGCCGGGAACTCGACTCCCTGAAGGGCAAGTACGACCGGGGTGAGGTCAGCCTCCGCACGTACCTGCGCGGCATCCAGAGCATCGAACGGGACGGGCGCGCCATGGCCGCCACCCTGACCGCCGGGAGCCGCGAGGCCGCCACCCTCGAACGCACCATGAAGGGCCTCACGCAGGCCACGCGGAACATCAACGCGCAGAGCATCACCAAGATCAAGACCGACATGGCCGCCGCCCGCGCCGAATTCGAACGCGCCACCGCCGCCGCTGGACGCTTCGGTGAGAAACGCGCCGCCGTGCAGGCCTTCGAAGCCGAGATGAAGCGCCTGGAAGGGCAGATCGCCGCCGTGGGCCGCCGCACCACCACCACGACCGCGCAGATGGGCGAGCTGAGCCGCATGAGCGGGCAGATCCGCTCGAACCTGAACAGCCTGAACAACAACCCCAGCGGCGCCGGGTTCGCCGGGGGCATCATGGCCGCCCTGCGTCAGCTCCCGCAGTTCGCGCAGATCGCCGGGGGTAGCCTCGGCGCGGCCGCCGCGCAGGCCGGCACGCTCGGCAGCAGCCTCAGCGGCGTCGGCGCGGTCGGCGGACCCGTCGCCATCGCCATCGCCGCCGTCACGGCCGCCGTGGTCGCCCTGGGCGCCGCGATCGCCGCGAGCGTCAAGACGGCCGCGCAGTTCGAGCAGACCCTCGCGGACATCCGCGCCCTGACGCAACCCACCGCCGAGCAACTGCGCCAGCTGACGGCCGCCACGTTCGACATCGGTAAACCCCTCGGCGTCGGGGCGCGCGAGGCGGCCGGCGCGGTCCTGGAACTGAACCGCGCGGGCCTGAGCGCCGCCGACGTGATCGGCGGGGGCCTCAAGGGCGCCCTGGAACTCGCCGGGGCCGCCGGGATCACCGCCGCTGAAGGCGGGAAGCTCGCCGTGGGTGCCATGACCGCCTTCGGGTTGCAGGCGCCGCAGCTGTCCAAGGTCGCGGACGTGTTCGCGAACTTCAGTAACAAGACCTTCCTCGGCGCGCAGGACCTCTCCCAGGCGATCGCGGCGGTCGGTCCGGTCGCGCGTGACGCGAACCTGAGCCTCGAGCAGTTCACGGGCGTCATGGCCACCCTCGCGCAGGGTGGCTTCAAGAACATGTCGGACGCCGGGACCAGCCTCAAGACCCTGCTGCTGTCCCTGACCGCGCCGGTGGACACGGGCGCCAAGGCCCTGAAGGCCCTGAAGGTCAGCGCGTTCGACGCGGCTGGCCAGATGCGGCCGTTCAACGACATCATCGCGGACCTGAAAGGCAAGCTCGTCGACCTGACCCCGCAGGCGCAGAAGCAACTGCTCCGGCAGATCTTCGGTCAGGACGCCCTGCGCGCCGCGCAGATCCTGCTGCGCGAAGGTCCCCGCGCCATCGAGGCCAACACCGAGGCCATGAAGAAGCAGGGCGAAGCCGCCCGCGTCGCCCGTGAACGCCTCGAGTCCCTCCAGGGTGCCGGGAAGCAGTTCGGCGCGGCGTTCGAGCAGGTCAAGATCCAGATCGGCACGCCGTTCCTCGCGGCCCTCGCCGCCATCGTGCGCGGCGCCACGCAGGCCGTCGAGGCGTTCAGCGGCATGCTCACGCTCGCGCAGGAAGGCCAGGGCGCCTTCGGTCAGCTGGCCGACTCGGCCCGCACCGCCATGACCGGGCTGGGCAGCATCGTCACCACCGTGTTCGGCGGTATCCGCGCCGTGTGGGACTCCGTGCTGTACCCCGTCCTGAAGGTCCTCTGGGAAGTCTGGACGGTCATCCAGACCGCCGCGACCGTCGCCCTCGGCATCCTCCTGAACGTCGTCAACGGCGTGTTCCAGGGTGTCATCGCCGCCATCAGCTCCCTGCTGTCCGCGTTCGGGGTCGGGCAGGGCGGCATCACCCTCAGCCTGCAGGGCATCGCGGACGCCGCCACACGCGGCGCCGGAATCGCCCGCCTGGCCCTGGTCGCCCTCGGGCGGTTCGTGGCAGGCCTCCCGGAGACTTTCAAGCTCGCCGGGACCGGCATCGGCACCATCCTTGCCGGGGTCGTGAAACTCATCCAGGCGTTCGGGCAGGGTGCGCGCGCCGTGTTCGTCGCCGCCGGCGGGTACGTCGGGGCGTTCGCTGCGAGCGTCGGGCGGAACGTGCAGGGCGTCGGCCTGATCGTGAAGGGCCTCGCCGGGGTGTTCGGGGCGCTGCTGCTGGCCGTCCGGAACGCGTTCGTCGAGAAGGCCGGGCAGGTCCTCGCGGCGGGCATCCGCCTGTACGGGCAGTTCAGTGACGGGGTCAGCCGCGTGCTGTCGCAGGTGGCCGGGGCGTTCTTCCGGTACGTCGTGCAGCCCGTCCAGGCGGGCGCGGACTTCCTGGTGCAGGCGTACAACCGCGTGAGCAGCATCGTCGCCGGAGCCGCCAACAGCATCAGCCGCATCCTGGCCCCCATCGGGAACGTCCTGAAGGCCCTGGGCCTGAGTGTCGGGGACGCCCTGGCCGGAGTGGCCAGGGCCGCCGTGAGTACCGCCACCGGGATCATCGACCGGTTCGCCGGTTCCTCCCAGGCCGCGTACGACCGCGCGCAGGCCGCCGCCGCTGCGTCCGCCAAGGACAGCGCCACGAGCACCGCCGACGGGGTCGCCGGGGCACTCAGCGGAGCCTCTGGCGCCCTGAAGGACTTCACCGCCGACAACGGCGCCGGAAGCGCCCTGAATAGCGCCCTCGGGAACGTGCAGTCCGGACTCAAGGGCGTCAGCTCGTCCGGCGCGCAACTCCAGAAGGACGTCGCCGGGGTGTCCGGCACCCTGAAAACCGACCTGGGCGGCGCGGCGCAGACCGTGCAGGCCGGACTGGGTGACATCCGCACCGGCGCCCAGCTGACCGGCGCGGCCCTCGACAACGTCCGCGCCAGCGCGCAGGACGCCGCGCAGGGCTTCACGCAGGACATCAAGACCCTCGGGCAGACCGCGAAGGCCACCGCCGCCGCCGTGCAGGCCATCAAGCCGCCGGTCGTGACGGCCCCCACCGTCCTCCCGAGCGGCACGCGCACCCTCCCCGGCACCGGCACCGGGACCGGCAGCAGCAAGACCACCGCTGCCGACCTGGCCGCGCAGTCCGAGTACAAGAAGAACCTCAAGGACCTCACCCCCCTGGAACTCGCCCAGGCGAAAGCCGAAGCCCAGCGGACCAACAACAAGAAGGCCATGACCGCCATCCTGGCCGAGGAAGCCCGCCGCGAGCGGGAACGCACGTCCGCCGTGAAGGCCGGCACTGCCGCCGACAGGGCCGCCGCCGCGACCCGCGAGACCCTCGTCCGCGAGATCCGGCAGAGCATCGCGGCGTTCAAGCTCCAGTCCGACCAGGGCAAGGTCACGGCCGCCAGCCTGCTGGCCTTCAACCAGCGGATGGAGGACTTCCAGGCCCGCGTGCAGAAACTTCCCCTGGCCCTCCAGGCGGGCACGCAGGCGCTGTTCAACCAGGCGGCCGCCCTGGCGTCCAGTACCAAAGTGCAGGCCGCTGCCGCCCGCACCGTCGCCCTGAGCGGCGTGGCCCTCACCGAGTACAAGGAGGCGCTGCGGAAGAAGACGTCCGCGCAACTGGCCAGCATGGAAGCCGACGCCCGCGCCGCGAAGCTCGGGCCGCAACTGAACGCCATCCTGGCCGAACGTGCCCGCCGCGCAGGCGTGCAGGCCACCGCCGATAAGAAAGCCCAGGCGGCAGCCGAGGCGGCCAGCAAGGCCCAGCAGACCCTGATCCGCGAGACCGGTCAACTCAACGACCGCTTCGCCCTTCAGGTGCAGCAGGGGAAGGTCACCGCCGAGAGCCTCCAGCGCTACCAGCAGGCCCTCGCCGACACCAGGGCGAAGGTGGACGCCCTCCCGCCCGCGCTGCGGGGCAGCGTCACGGCCCTGATCACGCAGGGGCAGACGCTCGCCACGCAGGGACAGGCGGTCGTCAACCACCGTAGCGAAGTCGAGAAGCTCCGCGCCGAAGTTGACAAGTGGACGCTCTCCGAACTGGAGAACGCCCGCGCCCGCGTCATCGCCAACGGCGGCGACAAGGACAAACTGGCGCTGCTCGACGCGGAAATCGGGAAGCGCAAGCAACTCACGGACGCGCAGACGCAGCAGGCCCTCACCGAGAGCCAGCTCGCGCAGGCCGGAGCCGACCAGGCGACCGCCGAAGGCGAGTACGAGAACCGCAAGGCAGCCGCCAAGGGCAACCTCACCGAACTCCTGCGGCTGGAAGTCCAGTTCGGGCAGCGGGTGCAGGACGCCCGTGACGCCGCCGCCCGCGCGACCGCCGCCGACGAGGACCGCCAGACCCGCGAGAAGTACGGCAAGCTCCTGTCCCTGGAGGGCATCACCGCCGCCCGCCGCCGGGAACTGGAGCAGGCCAGGGACCGCGAACTCGCCGCGAACACCGCCCGCCTGAACAACACCCTCGCCAAGAACCTCAGTGACCGCACCACGGCCGAGGAGGACGCCCGCCGCACCCTCAACGCGGCCCTGGAAACCCTCGACCGCGAAACGGCCAGCCGCATCCGCGCCAGCCTCCTGGCCGACCTCGAACAACGCACCCGCGACGTCGAGAACCAGCAGGCCGACGAACTGGACGCCGAGGACCTCACCGAAGCCCAGAAACTGGAGATCCGCAAACGCTACCAGCCGCAGCTGCTCGCCGCGAAACGCGCTGAGGTCGATCAGTCCCGCGCGATCGAGGAGGCCGCCGAACGCGACCGCTACCAGGCGGCCGTGGACGAGGCCCGGCAGCAGGGCCTGCTCGACCAGCAGCGCCTCCAGGCGGACGGCAGCACCCTCACCGTCCGGGAACTGCTGGAACGCGACCACCAGCTCGCCCTCGGCCGCATCCGCACGGACGCCGAGAACGGGTACCGCGACTACGTGCTGGCCGTGAAACGCGACACCGGCAGGCAGATCACCGCCAGCGAGAAGGAAACCAGCGAGGGCCTGAAGACGGAAATCGACGGCCGCATCCAGGACCTGCAGGACAACCTCGACACCCAGGACGCCCAGCAGCGCGCCACGGCCCGCAGCGTCCTGGCGACGTGGCGCACCACGTACGCCGCCATGGGCAAGAGCGGGGAAGCGGCGGTCGCGCAGATCGACGCGGCCCTGCGCAAGCTCGATCAGGCCAGCGGCAAGGTCCGGCAGTCCGCCGCGTCCCTCGTCGCGGACCCGGACAGGCTCCTGACCCAGGGTGAGAAGGACGTCGCCGCCGTCGGCAAACCCGACGACGCCACCAGCGCCAGCGCGAAGGCCGCCGCGCAGTTCGACACGCTGCGGGACACGTACACCACCAAGCTCGCGGACCTCCGCGCGGCCCTCGCGGCGTTCGCGGAGAAACGCGACGAGGACCTCACGCCCGACGAACTCCAGGTCCGGGACGGTCTGCTCGCCACGCAGCAGGCCTACCAGACGCTGCTGGACAACGTCACCCTCGCCGCCGCGAAAGCCGGGGACGACGCCGCCAATGCGTTCACGCAGGCCCAGCAGGACCAGGCAGCCGAGAGTGCCCTCGCCCTGGCCGAGGCGCAGAAGGCCCTCGCGGACGCCGAGGGACGCGACGGCAGCCCCGCGTACCTCGCCGGACTGAATGCCGCACTCGCCTACTGGCGCGCCCGCCTCACCGGGCTGGCCGCCGGAACGCCCGAGTACATCGACGCCCTCAAACGCATCACCGACCTCGAAGGGAAGGTCGCCGGCGAAGGCAATCCCGTTGCGGACCGCCTCACCATGCTCGCCGGAGTCGTCGGGAAGGGCGGGAAACTCCAGGGCACCATCAGCGCGGGCCTGGAAGGCCTCTCCGCGTACCTGAAGAAAGGCGGCGGGCAGGGCGGCCTGATCGCCGGAGCGCAGGCCCTGATCGGCGGGCTGGCCGGGGTGTTCAAGACCGGCGACGAGGACATCGACGGCGTGATCGACACGTTCGTGAGCGGCGTGCAGGCCACCCTCGGTGCCCTCGCCAAGGGCGACTGGATCGGCGCGCTGATCGCCGGCGTCACCACGGTCGTCACCACCCTCATCGACATCTTCCAGGGCGGCGCGAACAGCGCCAAGAAAGCCGCCGAGCAGGTCTCCCAGGCGACCAGGGACGTGAAGTTCTTCGACCTCAGCAAGTACGCCAAGGTCGAGAGTCGCGGCGGGTTCTGGGGCTTCCTGGGCTTCAAGAAGTCCAGCATCGACCAGGAAAGCGTGGACATCGCCAAGGGCCTCGGGGACGCCCTGTACAACGCCATCAGCACCGGCATGCTCGACGGCATCAAGCAGGGCAAACGGTCCTTCGCGGAACTCGGCCTCGACGTCCGCAAGGGCCTCGGGCAGCAGATCCTCCAGGGGCTGATCGACGGGTTCGTGAAGAGCGCCGTCATGCAGGGCATCCTGCAACCCTTCCTGGACACGTACATCACCGCCATGAAATCCGGGAACGCCCAGGCCCTCGCCGAGGCCGCCAACGGACTCCAGGGCGCCATCGCGCAGGGCAACAGCGCCCTCGCCACCTTCTACGAGACCGTCCTCGTGCCCGCCGCCGAGAAGATGGGCCAGTTCGGCACGGACGTGCAGGAGCAGGTCGGGCAGACCGGGAACTCCGCCGTGGACCTCGGCCTCGCCGCCGCGCCCACCGTCGTCAGCGCCGCCCCGGCGTACATGACGGACTTCAGCGCGTCCGCCACCGACGTCGCCGCCGCGTTCCGTGAGGCCACGCCCGTCCTGAAGCAACTCGCCAGCGACGGCCTGCGCGTCCAGGCGGAAAGCCACGTGCAGATCGACGCGGTCAACGACCTGCGCTCCTACGCCCTGCGTCTCCTGCGCTCCTGACCCCCACCCTGAAAGGAGGTGATTCACCCTGCCCTGGCAAGTCGACCTGATCGCCCCGGACGGCGTGACCGTCAAGGCCACCTGCACCCAGGACCAGCCCACCGGCATCGTCGGCGGGTTCACCTGGAACTCCACCCGCCTGCTCGACGGCGTGACCGCCACCCTCCGCGCCCGCGCGCCCACCCTGGGCGTCCGGAACCGCGACCTGATCCGCCTGAGCCTCGGCGGGCAGCCCATCTTCTACGGGCCGGTCGTCGAGTGCCCCCACCCGCGCGACCCGAACTTCGGGGACGTGAAACTCGTCGGCGCGAGCGACCTGCTCACCCGGCGCGTCATCGGGAACGAAATCTTCGAGAACGTGGACGTCGCCGTGATCGTCCGCGCCCTCGTCCAGCAGTACCGGCACCCGGCCATCACGTACGACGAGAGCCTGATCCCCCTGACCGGGCGGACCCTGACGAAGTTCAGCATGCCGTTCCGGAAGCTCGGGCAGGCACTCGACACGCTCGGCAAGACCCTCGACACCGAACGGGGCGTGCCGTTCGGCGTGCTCCCCGACGGGCGGTTCTTCTTCGCCACCCCGGAACCACCCACCCTGGCCCTCAGCGTGAACGACGTGCAGAGCCTCGGGCTGCTGACCGTCAGTGGGGACGACGCCATCACCGAGATGACCCTGATCGCCCTGAGCCGCGCGAGCGGCACCAACCCCAACAGGGTGGCCGTGTACCCGCCCGGGTACCTCGCCGGGACCATCATCGCGTACGCCTTCGGCCGGGGCGGATTCTCCGCGTACGGCCTCCCGTACCAGCCCGGCACGTACACCCTCAAAGCCACCTCGCCCGGCTTCGAGGACTACGGCCTGCAGGGCGCCGCCATCGTCCCGGACGGCGCGGACGTCCTCACCCGCACCCTCCCCCTGAGCGACCTGACCAGCTCCGGCTTCACGGGCGTCGCCAACGCCACGGACGGCAGCGGCACCACGTACGCCGCGAACGACGGCGCGGCCCGCGCCCCGTACCTCCAGTTCCGCGTGCCGGTCGGCGCGGACGCCGACCCGGTCGTTGGGATGCGCGCCGTGTACTCACTCGACATGAGCGGCCTGGACGCCAGCAGCTTCTACGGAGAGATCACCCTCCAGTACGCCTTCACGGACCCGACCGGCGCGACCACGTACCAGGCGGAAGCGACGTTCGACTACCACCTCGACGACACGGGCGGCGCGGTGCGCGAGGTGACCAGCGTCCGCCCGCTCCCAGCCGAGTTCCTCACGAGCCTGCGCACCGAACCCTGGGCCGCAGACACCCCCACCCCGTACGCCGCGACCCTGAACTTCGGGTTCAACACCTTCGACGGGCAACCCACCGTGCCCGCCGGACGCCTGAAACTCTACGCGCTGGAATTCATCGGCCTGGACCGCGCGAAAACCAGCACCATCGCGCAGTCCAGCCTGCGCCCGCCCGCGCAGGAACCCACCGAGTTCAAGGTCACGGCGCTCCCAACCGCGCTGAGCAGCGTCACCCTGACCGGCCACCCCGGCGGGGACCTCGTGGGTGACGTCGCCGAGATCGCCGGGGAGCACACGGCCGCCGGGCTGACGCGCCTGACCATCAAACTCCAGCAGCCCGGCGCGAGCGAGGCGGCCCGCCTGGTGCGCCTGATCACGCAGGAAGCCGCAGCGGGCGCGCAGACGGACCTGCGCGGGTACATCGAGAGGAACCCATGACCCAGCCCAGTTACCCCATGACCATCCACCTGGCCGTCGGGGCGCCCATCACCCTCGGCCGCGTCGAACCCATCGCCAGCGACCGCGAGTACGCCGACACCGTCGAACGGGCCGTGGAGAGCAGCGAACAGCAGGTCGGCGGGGACGGGGAACGCGAACCCCACTGGAAGAAGTTCAACACGTGGCTGCCCACCAGCGGCCGCCCCAGCGAACGCGCCGCCACCCTCGCCGCCTTCGAGGACGCCCTGCGGTACGCCACGTACGCCGAGATCGACGGCCTGCGGTACCCCATCACCCGCATCCGCGTGAAGGGCACCAGCTTCTACGCGCGCGGGTACCTGCTGGCCATGGAAATGATCGGCCCGCACCCCGAATTCCAGGTCGTAGACGGCAGTGGTAACCCCACCGGCCCCGCCCCCCTCTGGTGAAAGGACCCCCATGCCCACGAAGAAACAGACCGCCCGGCCCGCCACGCCCGACGAGATCCTCGCCGGACTGAACGCCCGCATGAACACCCTGGAAACCAGCGTCAGCGCCGCCCTCGCCCGCCTCGACGCGTTCCTGCTCAACCCGCCCGCCAGCACCGTGCCCGGCCCGCCCGGACCCGCAGGCCCCCAGGGACCGCAGGGAGAACCCGGCCCGGCAGGACCGCAGGGCGAGGCAGGCCCGCCCGGACCCGCCGGGGACACCACAGCCCTCATGGACGCCGCGCAGGGCCGCCTCGACCGCCTGGAGGACCTCGAACGGCAGATGCGCGTGCGCGTGCACCAGGTCGCCGACGAGAGCGAAGCGCGGGTGCAGCGTGCGATCACGCAGGTGAACCTCCTGACCCGCAAAGGAAGTGAGACATGAAAGCGAAAGTCACCGGCGTCAGCGCCTGGCAGGGCACGCCCACCGGCGGCACGCTCAGCATCCGCGTGCCCCGCTACGTGGACAGCAGCGGGAACGCCACTGTGGAGGAGTACATCGGCTGGCTGGACGTGAATCACACTCCACCCCGCTGGATGGACGGCATCGACCACACCCGCGAGCTGTACACCATCGTGCAGGGGCCGGATGATCCCCCCGGCGTGCGCGGCCACTTCTACGAAGTCCTGGAGTACGGTCCCACCAAGGCCGTCCGGACTGAATTCACCCGCAAGATGATCAGCAGTGACCTCGACGGCCTGATCTTCGATTACGCCGCGCCGGAACCAACCGAAATCCCGGTCGGGTTCGGGGACGCCCCGCTGACCATGCGAGCCGCCCAGCAGGTGATCGAGGAGGGGGGCGCGGTGGTGTCGGAGTGGTCCGATATCAAGGTTGATATCGCGCAGGCTCAGGCGCTCGCCGTGGCTGCCGCTGGCATCACGCCCCGCGCCAACCTCGCCGCCATCACTGGAGCGGACGGGTATTACCGGGCAATGGATACCGGGCGGGTATACCAGCGGGCAGGCGGCATCAACACCCCCCGCCCCGAACTGGAGCCCCTGAGCCGCGCCGGTCAGACCGCCGTGCAGCCCGAGTGGTACGACGGCACCGACCTCCAGGCGGGTCTGATTGCCGCCATTGCCGCGCTGCCCGCAGAGGGCGGCACGATTGACGCGCGGAAATGGACGGGCACGCACACGCTCACGGCGCAGCTATTCGCGAGCAGCACAAAGAAATTGACGTTGCTGACGGGCCGTGTGACGCTCCAGTGGAACCCTGGCACCCTCAGCCTGGAACTACCCAGTGATTTTCACTGGGCACTGGACGGCACCACCCTTCAGAGCAGCGTGCCGAATCCCAACGGGGCGAGTTTCACGGGCGGCTTCCTGACGAACCGCCGCTCGCCCGTCACGGTGAACAGCACCGCTGGCAGTCCCACCCTCACCCTGAGCGACGTGACCGCCCTGCGCGTGGGGGACGTGCTCGTGCTGCGCGTGGCAGGCGGAGCGAGCCCCTACGCCTTCGGGACGCTCGGCGCGGGCATCGGCGCGGGCGACACCACCATTCCACTCTCTGGTGGCCCCGTTGCGGGCCTGAAGGGACAGGATTACTACCTGATCGGCAGCGAGATCGTGTCCGGCAACAGCGACGGCACGCAGATCACGGGCGCCGTGCGCGGACTGTTTGGCACCACGGCTGCCGCGCACGCGAGCGGGGCCGCCCTGGCCTGGGCGCAGAGCGTCGTGGGGCGCGTGACCGCTATCAGTGGCACGCAGGTCACGCTAGATAAACCGGCGGCGCTGACCCTGACCGCCGCGCCCGCGTACTACGCTGCGAGCGGCGTGCGAATCAGCGGGCGCGGCCTGATCGACGGACGCAAGACCGACCCGGACACCACCCAGAACGCGCTGGGCGTGGTGTACCAGGCGGGCGCGAACTGCAAGTTGACCGGCGATCTCCAGCTCAACAACTGGGATCACGGCGGGTTCGCGCTGCGGGCCACGCGGGACTGCGTGGTGGATGTAGACGCGACACTGAACAATGGCCGCAGCAACGTCGGCAGTAACGTATGGGTGTTCGGTTCCTGCGAGGGGGACCGCGTGACTGTGCGGCGCATGTCGGGCGGGTTCGGCGGGGTCATCATTGACGACCGCACCACCTTCTTCACCGGCTGGGGCGTCGAAGGGCCGTGCCATAACGTCACCGTGACCGTGGGGGACGTGCGAGGCATTGACCCGTACGGCATGACCATCAGCGGCGGGACGGGCAACCGCATTACTGCCGGTCGGGTGGGTGCCGGGATTTTCGCCAACGTGGCAAGCGGAGATGGGCAGTGGACGGTAGACATGCCCACGCTGGACAACACCATTGAGTTTATTGACCACGAGGATGCTGGGCCACAGTGGCGTGGGGACGCGGTGGCGAAAGCGGCTAACAATTTCATCGCGCGCGGCGCGTCGTTGAACATGGCCCGCAGCATGACGATCAACGGGGTTGTCAGCAGTGACAATCTGAAAACGTCGAAAAACCTGCCGTACACGATTCTGGACCGGGCGGCAGGGCAAGCGGGCGCGTTCGGTGGGGTGCTGTTCACGAAAGCAGGCGTCGCCAGCGCATATGTTCTGCACAACTTCGACACGAACCGTCTGAGCCTTGCGGACGCTACAGCCACCGAGGCGTTCGGAGTGGACCTGACCACTGGGCAACCCCGCGTGACCGCCAGCGCCGCCTACCTGAACCTGAACCGCAAATCAGGCGGCAGCGGCGGGTATGGCGGCCTGTACTTCACGGACAACCTGACCGCGAAGGGGTACTTCGCGTTTGAGTGGAGCCTGAACCGCTTCGTATGGCTGGACAGTGCCGCTGCGGTGCAAGCTTCCATGACGGCGGCGGGGGCACTCACCGTCAAACGCCTGTTCGTCAGTGCCCCGCAGGTGCCCGCCTCGGCTGCGGCGATTGGCACGGCGGGTGAAATCTCGTGGGATGCCAATTACATTTACATCTGCGTGGCAACGAACACATGGCGGCGTGTGGCACTTGCGGCATGGTGACGGACGGGCGTTCGCTACGCTACAGAGCATGCGCTACGCTCTGATCCTAGGACTCGGCCTGATCTCACATGCTCCCGCAGCTACCGTCCCCAGCGACGCGACGCTCCTGCGGGACGCCCGCGCGTGCGCCGCCCCGGATGCCCGCGCCGGGGAGAATTGGCCTGCTGTCGTCATCAAACCCAGCTACAAAGAATACGTGGATTTCGGCCTGAATAAGTTCAAGACCACGCCCCCAAATTACTGGGTGGCGCTCCAGGCACAATACGACCCATTCGGTAGCTACCTGAACTACCACGCTAAAACGGTATTCCGGGATTCGGCGGCCATGAAAATGGATGACCAGGGGCTTCCGACAGTGAAATACGCGAACGGGACTTTCCATTACAACCCAGTAACCATGGCGCAATTCGTGCTGCATCAACATTCCCGTATGGTGAAAGGGTTCAAAGACGCCGAGGCATTGATGATTGCCGGAACCGATAAATTGCTGGAATTGCAGGACGATCAAGGCGCGTTCCGTTACGATTTCGAGTACAAAGCCAGCGCCCACACTTTCAAACCCGGTTGGGTGAGCGGCATGGCGCAGGGGCAGGCACTGAGCGCCTTGGCGCGGGCGTATCGGGTCACGAACGATACCCGGTACCTCGTAGCGGGCAACAAGGCCCTGCGATTTGGGTTACTGCGCGTGGCGGATGGCGGCACTCTGACGGACATGAGCACGCTTGACAAGAGCCTGAAGCGATTCCTATTCCTGGATGAATATCCGGCGGCCCCGTCCACCTATACCTTCAACGGGTTCATGTTCGGGATGCTGGGCTTCTACGACTGGAGCGTCCTGCGCGCCGGGCAGACGGACGGGACGCTGGCAAAAGCGTACTTCGACTGCTTCGCGAATACCCTGGAGCACATCACGCCTTACTACGACATTGGCGGCTTCACTAGCTACGACATGGGATTCATCACGGCAGGTACGAAACCCAACCCCAGCACCGATTACCACGGCGCGCACATCTACCTGCTGCACGCTCTGTATACAGTTACTAAAAATCCCATGCTTGAGGCGTACAGGGAGAAATACAGGGGGTACATCACGACCGACCCTTTGATGTTCTTCACAAGATGACCTGATCCCACACAGGATCAGGCCCGGTATCAGGCCCAGGGCACGCAGAAAAACGCCGCTTCCCTCCCCAGGGTCGCGGCGTTTCAGTTCACGAGTCGAGTTCTCCAACTCCGGCCCCGCCAGGGCAGCCTAACCGGCCACGGCGCCCAGCGCGGCCGCTCCTGCCGAGGCGTCAATCGCTCTTGCGCTTCAGGGTCAGCTCGACGCCCAGCTCGTCGAGGATGTCCGGCCAGATCCCGGCAGGCTTGCCCCGGTCGAGCAGGGTGCGGCTCAGGCTCTTCTCGTTCACGCCGAGTTTCTCGGCAAGGGCGCGCTGTGAGAGGCCCTTCTCCTTCATCAGGCGCTTGATCTCGGCTCGGATCTCGTCGGTCATCTCTCTCAAGGGTAGTCCTCCAGTGGGCGTTCTCCCGATGTGGTGGATGCATGAAGGAATTCGGGAGGGGGCGTTCGGGTCTCTCGCGTGGAGACCTTGACATAAGTTCAACCGAAATGGTGGAATCGTGACAAGCCGTCCGGCCCACAGTTCACGCTGGGGCCGCCTTCCCGTCCCGCCCGCAGGCCTTGCGGCGGGCCTTTCCGCTGGAGGTCCACCCATGATCAAGCGCATCCTGTCCGCCGCCGCCCTCGCCCTGACCCTCGCCAGCTGCAACGTCACCGCCCCGCCGCGCGACAACGCGCAGTGGACCAGCACCGTGCGGGGCGTGAGCATCACCTGGAGGTGGACGGCCCCCGGCGCGCTGGGGGAGCCGGTGGTGGAGGCGGGTGTGGCGACGCAGGTGGCCGGGCACACCACCATGGTGCCGGGCGGGCAGTCGTGCGTGGTGGACATCGACCCGGTCGCGGCGCGCGGGCAGGTGCCGAGGGTCGCGGCGCACGAGGCGGGTCACTGCCTCCAGGCGCGGTACCTGAAGGTCAGCGCGGACCCGCAGAACCCGGACCCGTACACGCATCAGCTCAGTGAACGCTGGGCGGAGGCGTACGCGCAGGCGTACCTGCGGGAGTGCGGGCCGAGCCTCCGACCGCTCGGCTGGGCGGACGGACGCGACCCGGACTGCGCGCAGGCGCCGGACCCGGACAGCATCCCGTTCTCCTGGTAGGACACAACTCAGGTTTCTTCCTCGCCCCCGCCTTCGTGCGGGGGTTCTTCGTTCCGAGGTGATCACATGCTTCGATTCCTGCCCCTGCTGGCGTTGCTGCTGGCCGGGTGTGGCCTGCTGGTCCCGCCGGTCAGTCCCCTGCGCGCCTGGGGCGTCCCGTTCATGGCGGAGGTCGTGCCAGCCGGGGCGCTCGCTCCGTTCCAGGGGTTCGCGACCGCCTACCACGTGCGCGTCGAGGCCCCGTACACCGCCGACGTGTTCCTGGTCGCGCACGAGCTGGCCCACGTCTGGCAGTGGCATCACCGCAACCTGATGCGCGACTGGGCGGGCGTGCCCTGCGCCGTGCAGGTCCCCGGGCACTGCACCCCCCGGGAGGCACACGCCGACGCCGTGGCCCTGGCGGTCCTGGCGGCCGGGTGCCTGCCCGGCGACCTGGGCTGGCCGGGCGGTGCGGTCAGCGGGTGCGTCCTGCCTGACCCCGCCTCCATCCGCCCGCCCTGAAACCGGCCCGCCACCGGCACTCCGGCCCCGCTGCCACGCGGGATTCTCGCCCTCACGCTGCCCCTGACCGGCGCGAGGTTCACGGCCGTCAGGGGCAGCGGACAGGGCACCAAAAGCAGCGGACAGGGGATAGCGCCCCCTGTCCTGCCTCGAATCATGCGCTCCACGCGGCAAAAAAGCTGCCAGGAGAGACCAGATGTTGTGTAGACAGCACGTTGGAGGTGTTGGATGGCCCTGGACCTGATCGGCCTGCAGGCCGCCACCACCATCGGCTGCGGCGTCAGCGCCGCGTTCCTCCACTGGGCCGGGGTGATCACCCGCGCCCGCCGCGTCCCGCCCGGCAAACTCATCGCCGAGATGACCGCCACGTTCGTCGTCGGCGCAGGCGTCGAACGCGGCCTGGACTGGGTGTCGCACGGCGCACTCGACGTGATGAGCAAAGCCATCGGCGCGTGCATCGTCGGGTTCGCGTACGGCCCGACCGCACTGCTGCTCGCCGCGCGGTACGGCGTGCAGAAGTACATCCCCGACGCGCCCGCCCCGCCCCCACTCGACCCGCCGGACCCGCCCGCGCCGCCCAGCGTCACGCCCGGAGGTGACGGCCGTGCTTGACCTGCTGATCGCGCTGTACATCGCCGCGGTGGACCTGAACCGCTGGATCATCGGGCCGCCCATCATCCTCGCGAGCGTCACGGTCGTCATGACCGGCGTGAGCGTCCTCGCCGCCCGCCGCCTGCACGCCCACCCGGCCCCCGGCATCCGCTGGGGGTCCCTGGTGCTCGCGGCGGCCCTGCTGCTGCAACTGCCCGCCCGGACGGCCGACCCGAGCGCGTTCGGACGGGTGATCGGCACGGCCGCCCTGACGTGGCTGCTGCTCGCCATCGCCATCCGCTGGCGCAAAGGAGACCCTCATGACTGACAGCCCCTGGCACGCCGCCCTCGTCGACACGACCCGCGCCGCGAACGCCCTGATGAACACCCCGTTGATCACCGACCCGGAATGGTCGTACCTCGCGGTGAGCATCTACCGCGTGCTGATCATCGCGCTGCTGGTCATGCTGACCGGGCGCATCCTGGCGGTCGTCCGCGAGGCCCGCCGCACGCACCCCCCACTCACGGTCCTGGCCCTGCTGGAGTACGGCGGCCTGGAACGCTGGCGGACGGCGGTCGTCAGCGCCGTGATCGGGCTCGCGTTGCTGATCGTGTGCCTCGCCGGGCAGATCGTGGCCGGGCAGGTGGCGGGCAGTCCGCTGGGGCACCTGACGCTGTACCTGCTGGTCATCTACGCCGGGCTGGGCGCCCTGTGCCTCGGCATCGGCCGGGGGTGCAGCCTGCTGCAGGAGGTGATCCGCGTGCAGGCCGTCACCCCACAGCGGGCCGCGTGATCGGCCGGACCGTCCTGGCCGGAGCGGCCCTCGCCGTCGGCGGCAGCCTGCTCGCCCAGCGGCCCGCGACGCCCAGCGCGTACTGCGCCGCGACCGTCGAGCGCACCGCGACCCTCGGCATCATCGAACGGCTCGCCATCCGCCCCGCCCCGGACTGCCCGGCGCGCGGCGTGGTCCGCGCGCGGAAGCGCAGCGTCCTGAACGCCGAGGGTCCGTACCAGCCGATCTACCCGCTGCGGGGTGCGTGGCAGATCCCGAGCGGCGGCGTCCGCAACGAATGGGTGGGCCGCTCCTGGTCCGTCGAGTACTGGAACGGGCGGGCCTGGGTGCCCGCCGGGAGGTTGAAGTGAGTGCATTTGATTTCGCTGCGGCAATCAAGGCGCGTCCGAGCGGCGCGCAGCAGGCGCAGCTCGTCGCCGCGTTCGGGAACCCGGAAGGTCCGGGCGCCACGCCCAGCGCGCAGGGCCCCGCGTGGTTCGAACCCAGCCCCCAGTGGCGGGCCGCGAACCTGGTGCGCGTGCCGGTCACGGACCTGCCCGGCTGGCCCGCGTACCCCGGCTCGTCGATCACGGCCGTCACGGTGCACCGCCTGGTCGCGCCGGTCCTCGTGGCCACCTGGGCGGAACTCCGGAAGCGGGGCCTGAACGGCCGCCTGCGCACGTACAACGGCGCGTTCGCCGCCCGGCACATGGGGCACGACCGCAGCCGCCCCCTGAGCGTCCACGCGTTCGGGGCGGCCATCGACTTCGACGCGGCGTGGAACGGGTACGGCGTGCCGCTGGACCGCATGCAGATCGACCGGGACGTGATCCGCTGCTTCGAGGAGTGCGGCTGGAGCTGGGGCGGGCACTGGACGGGCCAGTACGCGGACGGGATGCATCTGCAGTGGACGGACCCGCTGCCGGGCGTGACAGTCCCAGCGTGGCAGGACGCCATGGCGCACAAGGCCAGCGTCCCGCCCGCTCCAGCACCTGCCCCAGCTCCTGCTGCCCCGTCCGGGCGCGGCGTAGTCCTGAGTCAGTTCGGACGTCCGTTCGCAGACATCGACGGCAGCCGCGTGACCATCACGGGCGCGGCCACCATCGTCATCAACGCCACCGACCCCGGCAAGGTGCAGATCCGGGTGGAAAGGGAGAAAGCGTGAAACTGATCATCCTGCTGCTGTGCCTGTCCGGCCTCGCGTCCGCGCAAGTGCCGGACCTCTCCGGCGTGAACGTCGCGTTCCTGCTGGGCCTCGCCAGCGACCCGGTCGGGCTGGGTCTGCTGGTGTTCGGCCTGATGGCCACCCTGAAACGCAACCTGGCCCGGCGTGACCCGCCACTGGCCTGGGCGCCGTGGCGGTGGTGGGGACTGACCCTGCTGACGAGTACCGTGTGCGCGGGTGCGCTGCACCTGCTGACCGGGCGGGCGCTGCTGGGGTTCCCGGACGTCCGGGGATTCGTGCTGTTCGTGGTGGTGGCGGCTGTGGTGGCCATCGTGGGGCGCGACGGGCTGAAGACCGCGCTGGGCTGGCTGGGCAACCTGAAGCCTGCGTCGCCGGTGACGGTCGAGCAGGCCGGGACGGTCGAGGTGAATGCCGCCCCGACTGCCCCAGCCGCTGCACCAGGAGAGCCGGTGATCACAGTGGAACGGCCCGGCGCGCCGATCGCCGAGGACATTCCCCGGTGAGCCTCCGGCAGTTGCTCACGGCGCTGCTGCTGATCGCCCAGGCAGCCGGGTGTGACGTGGACCGGCCCCTGTTCGACGTGCCCGCCCAGGTCACGGCAGGGGCGGCGTGAAGCTCCGCCGCTGGGAGGACCGGGGAGGGGCGCGTGAGGGCCTGACCTTCTGGTGCCCCGGCTGCAACTGGCCGCACGCGGTCACGACACGCGGAGAGGGTGCCTGGACCTTCAACGGCGACCTCGACGCGCCCGTGTTCAGTCCCTCGGTCCTGGTGCGGGCCGAGTACCCGGAGGGCCTGCGCGTCTGCCATTCGTTCGTCGGGATGGGCGGTGTGCCGGCGGGGCACATCGTGTTCCTGTCCGACTGCACCCACGCCCTGGCCGGTCAGACCGTGCCGCTGCCGGACTGGCCTGACGCCTGACGGGGTTGCGCCTTTGTGGCGTTCGCCTTCCACTGCCATCAATTCCGCACAATCCCGCGCGGGTGCGTCCGCTCCAGCACGCGCGAGGGTTTGTGCTTTCAACATCCAACACCCAACAATCGAGGCCCCACCCGCTCCCAGCTTCGGCCGGGGCGGGTGGGGCCTCTTGTCGTTTCAGGCCTCTCCTCTCTAAAGGGCGTGTCGGATATGAGCGTCCAGAAGCCCAGCCCGTGTGCGACCCTGTGCGGCATGAACGACAGGCATGGCCGGGCGAGGCTGGAGCAGATCCGGATCCTGATGGAAGAGATGGAAGCGCAACTGGACCGGGACTGGCCGCTGGTGCCGGTCGAACGTGCCGCTGGCACTCAGTCCTGAACAGGTGGGTCTGCTGGCACGAGGTAGGCATGGGGCGCGGCCTCTGCGCGCCAGAGGTCGCTATCCTTGCGCCACGTCAGCAGGCGGCCCGTCTTCGCACCGGCGGCGACGCGGGCTGCCGAGGCGTTCAGGAACGGTCCGAACCGGTGCAGTGCGGCGTCGGATTCCAGGTCGAGCACGGTGACGTAGGTGTCCATCACAGCCAACCTAAATCAGCAGTGGTTGCGAGGGGTGAATGCAGGACGCGGCCCGCATCGGGGTGTCCGGGCGGGCCGCGCTGTTGGGACCATGCGTTTCAATCCTCGCCCCACCCGAAGGTAGGGCGCGACGTCGAAATCACGGGGCAAGACGTGCGCTACATCGCGTTTCAATCCTCGCCCCACCCGAAGGTAGGGCGCGACAATTTTCAAGGAGATGAGACATGCAGCGTGCAGGTGTTTCAATCCTCGCCCCACCCGAAGGTAGGGCGCGACTCCTTGACGATGTTCTCCATCTCGGCCTGGGTGTTTCAATCCTCGCCCCACCCGAAGGTAGGGCGCGACTCAGGAGGCCCTGAACCTCACGGCCGCCGACGTGTTTCAATCCTCGCCCTACCCGAAGGCAGGGCGCGACGGGAGTTCAGCCTGGAGCGGTACCCGTACCAGCGGGTTTCAATCCTCGCCATACCCGAAGGCAGGGCGCGACCCGGCTCGTCGAGGACGGCATCACCGTGCAGGTCGTTTCAATCCTCGCCCTACCCGAAGGCAGGGCGCGACCACGGAAGCGCGGGGCGAGTACGAAGTCAAGCTCACGTTTCAATCCTCGCCCTACCCGAAGGCAGGGCGCGACCACCAGCGCCGCGCCGGAACCCGATGCGCTCGAGGTTTCAATCCTCGCCCTACCCGAAGGCAGGGCGCGACCTGGTGTCCGTCCAGCGTTTGCCGCGCCCAGTGCCGCTGTTTCAATCCTCGCCCTACCCGAAGGCAGGGCGCGACCGCTATCCAAGGTGAAAGGCGAGGCTGACCGCGCGTTTCAATCCTCGCCCTACCCGAAGGCAGGGCGCGACGCCCGATGCCCGCGCGCCTCACCGCAGGAGGATCATGTTTCAATCCTCGCCCTACCCGAAGGCAGGGCGCGACGTTCGGGCACGTCACGAACTGCACCTACGGCGTGTTTCAATCCTCGCCCTACCCGAAGGCAGGGCGCGACTCATGATCTGGGCAGCTCCTTCGGGGGCTTGGATTGTTTCAATCCTCGCCCTACCCGAAGGCAGGGCGCGACCGGGCGGCCTCCCCGCCGCCGAGTACCGCCTGCGTTTCAATCCTCGCCCTACCCGAAGGCAGGGCGCGACGAGTTCGGAGTCATCACGAACTGCACCTACGGCGTGTTTCAATCCTCGCCCTACCCGAAGGCAGGGCGCGACCGCATCCGCCGCCTGGGGGCGGGCATCATCCCCACGTTTCAATCCTCGCCCTACCCGAAGGCAGGGCGCGACTGGACCGCGCGCCGCGCCTGCTGGGCCTCGTGCCGTTTCAATCCTCGCCCTACCCGAAGGCAGGGCGCGACGCAATTCCGCATGTTCACCGTCTAGGAGGCGCATGTTTCAATCCTCGCCCTACCCGAAGGCAGGGCGCGACAAGGGCTTCCTGTCGGTGCTCAATGACGGATGAGTTTCAATCCTCGCCCTACCCGAAGGCAGGGCGCGACGGGAGCGTGACGTAGGGTCTGGGGTCTGTCATGATGTTTCAATCCTCGCCCTACCCGAAGGCAGGGCGCGACATGACAACGGCGCGGTTAAAGGCTACCTGAGTTGGTTTCAATCCTCGCCCTACCCGAAGGCAGGGCGCGACCCAGCGTTTCGAGGATTTCGACGGCCTGAACGTCACTGTTTCAATCCTCGCCCTACCCGAAGGCAGGGCGCGACGTGCTCACCGGGCTTCCCCTCATCGGAGGGGATGAAGTTTCAATCCTCGCCCTACCCGAAGGCAGGGCGCGACCGCACGAAACGCGACAGGCGCGACCGGGTGGATGTTTCAATCCTCGCCCTACCCGAAGGCAGGGCGCGACGCGCAGGCCGCGCAGACGGGCGGCACCTACGCGGCCCAGTTTCAATCCTCGCCCTACCCGAAGGCAGGGCGCGACGCGTCGGTTCCCACGGCATTCGCCTTCATCGGCCTGTTTCAATCCTCGCCCTACCCGAAGGCAGGGCGCGACAGGGGGATAGCGAAAGGCTGTCCAGCACGCGTCTGAATCGCCTGTTCGCGCGAACCCCCTCTTTTGTGTCCTGAGCTTGCACAGTCTGTTGTCATGAATCGCGGCCTGCACGGCCTGAACGGGTGGCGCGAACCCCCCGGGGTTTTGGTGCTTACGAGGGGTTCGCGGGATCCAGCACCGTCACGGTCACCTTCGGGCTGCGGGGGTGCGGCCCGTCAGCAGGAACCTGCACCTGGAGGTCCTTCACGCTGCGGGGCGTGTCGGTGGCCGTGATGGTCACGTCGTCGTACAGCGCGTACGAGGGCAGGTTGCCCATGGGATGCTCGTGCGTGAAGATCACGACCTTCAGGGAGCTGGTGCTGCCGCTCGACGCTGTCCGGTGGTTGTCGTACATCTTCGTCAGCGCCTCCCAGAACAGCTGCAGGTCATCCGACGTCACGAACCCGGCCGCGTCGCTGTGCGGGGAGTACTGCCCGGTCACGGTGTACGCCGCGTACGGAACCGTCCAGCGGTCCGCGAACGTCGTGCGCTTGTGCCGGTCCTCCTCGCGGGTCACGGTCACGCGCGCCAGGCTGTCGTGCACCGTCTCGATCGGGTGGGCGCTGCGGCCCATGTGGACCTGCATGGCGCCCCGGACCTGCCCGGCCTTGTGCGTGCCGGTGTCCATGGTCGCGCCGAACATGCGCACGTCGTAGTACTTCTTCAGCATGTACTCGCGGGCGCGGCCGACGTTCTCGGTGTTGACCTTGTTCTGCCCGCTGCCTTTCGTGATGTCCTTCAGGGCGTCCATCAGCGCTTTGGGGAGGCGCTGTGGCTTGAGTTGCTCGAACAGGGCCTTCACGTCCTCCTTGGTGAGGGAAGTGTCGTAGCTCAGCAGTCCTTCGTCCTCATCGACGGTGAATGCCATCGGCAGGACTTCCCGTTCCTGCAGGTCCGTGACGGCCTGGAGGATGTCGGGGGCCAGTTTGCGTTCGGCGGCCTTGCTGCCGGTCAGACCGAGCGCCTCGTACGCCTTGCGGAGCGTGCCGTTCAGGGGTTCGTCCCGCTGAATGAAGATGCGGTGCGTGTCGCTGTCCGCGTGGAGCGTGTGGACGTAATCGCGGACCTTGCGTTTGACGCTGGCGTCGCTGACGCGGCCGTGCCCGGTGCGGTCGTCCGTGCGGGGGCGGTTCGCGGCGTCCGGGTCGCCGTTGGGGTTCCCGTCAGTTACCTGAAAGATCAGGACGAAGTCGTGACGGCGTTTCGGGTTGAGGTGGGCGGGGGTTTCGGTCATGCGCGGTCTCCTGGGGTGTGCAGCTGGTGGTAGTAGCCGAGCGTGAACGCGGTCTGCTCCTCCGGGGTGAGGGTGGTGGGGAGTGTGCCCGCCTGGAACGGCGCGGTGAGCTCCTTGATCTGCCCGTCGAAGTGGGCGGCCAGTCCAGGGGTCGCCCGGCGGATCTTCTTGAGGTGCACGGTGGCGTTCGTGAGGATCAACCCGACCGCCTGGCTGGGGTTACGACTGGCCAGACCGAAGTACGTGTCGGCGAGGCTGGTGTTGACGGTGCCCATGGCCTGCCGCTGAATGTTGCTGGCCAGGGCGAGGAGTTGCCCGACGCGGTAGGCGAGGTCGGCGTTGGTGGGTGGGTCGTGCATGGCGTGGTCCTCCTGCAGGATGCCGGCGCTGGTGAGGGTGAGATTGCCGAGGGCCGCCAGGGCGGGCGTGACGTGGGCGGGCGTGCGGGCGCGGGTGGTGATGACGGTGGCCAGGCTGCGGGGGAGGGGCGTGCCGGTCAGGGCGTGGCGGAGCAGGGCCTCGTCGAGACCGGGAGGAAGGGCCGCACCTTTGGGGCCGTCGTTGCCGTTCAGGTCTCGCAGCACGCTGCGGATGCCGAAGGGGCGCAGGGTCGCGGCGTGGTAGCGGCGGTCAGGGACGCGCAGGCGCCGCAGGAACGCGTGGATGTGCGCCTGGGTGTCCATCAGGGTGCCCTGGAACTGCCCGAGGACAACGAGACGGGACTTGTTGCTGCCGAGCAGCAGACCGTGGAAATCGCCGTCCTGAACAGTCAGGGGTTCCTGCCCGGACTGGGGGGCCTGCAGGAGGTTCTGGATGTCCTCGGGTTGAGGGTCGAACAGCCAGTCGAGGGGCAGGTCATCCGGGGTGGTCGTCCAGTAGATGAGGTCGGCGGTGTTCAGGTTGACGGTGTGCTTCGGGTCCTTCAGCAGGGCGTTGATGGCCTTGCCGAGCTCGTCGGCGGTCTGGGCCGTGAGGCCGGTGCCGAAACTGTTCACGAGCCCGTAGTTGTGAAAGGCAAACTTGTCGGCGCTCGCCAACATGGCCTTCTCCTGCTTACCTTCCTTCCCGCGCACCCGGGCGCTGGCGGTGGCGGGGAGACGGTCGGTGTACAGGCCAGGGTCGGGCCGGACGCCATCCTCACCCGGACGGCCGCCCGCGAGGATCAGGGTCTGCCAGTATGCCTGCACGGCCGGATCGTCATGCAGGTGATTCCCGTTGACGTACACGACCGTGAGGGCCTGCGGGGCCAGGTCGGTTGGGAGCGTGAGATCGTGCGTGCCGGCCAGCAGGGCGGGACCATCCGCAGTAATCGCCGCGTGAAGGGAGAGCAGTCCGGCATGCCCGGTCGCGTCGGCCGCTGCTTTCAGGCGTTTGAGGTACTCGGTATGCCGCTGTGGGCTCTTGGCATCCCGGGGCACACCGAGGGTGTACTCCAGCGTGTCCGTGGCCAACTGCGAGACGATCTTGTTCGTCCGGGCGGCCGGAAGTTTGGGGACCAGGACTGGGCGGACCGTTTTGCTGGCGGCCGAGATGCTGACGATGCGGTCCGCCATCACCTCGATTACGATGCCGGGCGGTGCGGGTTCGTACCCGTACGGGACCGTGGGCTGGCCGCTGCGGCGGACAAATTCGAGCAGGTAGGTATACATCAGCGCTCCGGGACGTGCAGCACGCCGTTCTCGAGGCTGGCGTGAAAGAACAGCGGCGTGGCGCGGCCGCGGACGGTGCGGCCCCCGTCCGGTCCGAACTTCCGGAAGGTGAAGGTGCCCTGCGGGTCCTCGTCGAACCGCATGCGCAGCAGCATGCGGCCCAGGTCCTGCGTGACGGGCAGCGTCCGGGCGTAATCCTCCGGGGTGGGCGGCGCGAAGAACGCCGGGAATTCCCGCAGGCCCAGGAAGGGACTGTGGTAGCTGCGGCCGGTCTGCACCCGCTCGGTGAAGATCCCGACGTACTTGCCGGGTCCCTCGGTGGCGTGCGGTTGGAGTTCGACGTTGGCCTTGATGATGTACTCGACGTCCTGCAGGATCAGGCTGCTGCGGGGCGTGTGGTCACGCGTGATGTACAGCGGTCCCCGGTCGGGCATCTGCCGGCTCTTGAGTTCGTTGCGGGACAGGCGGGTGAACTGCACGGGTTTGAGCAGGTGGATTTCCGTGACCTGGTATCGGATCTCGGGTTTCCAGAAGATGGCGGACAGGAGGTTCTCGGCAGCGGACGGCGTGATGAGGTCGTAGGAGGCGCGCTCAACCTTCAGTTCCGGGCGGGTAAAGCAGGCCAGCGGCCCCCACACCCTCACCTGTATGCGGTTCATGTGCGGTCATCGTACGGGCAACGCCGCGCGAAGTCCTGCAACTTTGTCGTACTCGCCGTCCCATCGCAGCACGCCCGGGCGGACTTCCCGCAGCAGGCCGCCCAGGTGGCAGTCCACGAAGGACTGGTTCACGCCGACCGTGTAGCCGCTCAGGGCGCGCAGGTCGCTCATGCCCGGTTCTGCCGGGAGGCGTTCCAGGAGGGGGAAGCACTCGCCGTAGTTCACGTGGACGGGCGTGCGGTTGTCGTCGATCAGCTGGAAGAGCTTTTCCACTGTGGCGAAGTTCTGCTGCCGCCGTTGCTCGAGGATCTGGTGGGCGTCCGTCTGGAGGCGCTGATACATGGTGGCGTAGAACGCTTCGCTGACGCCGGGCTGGTCGAGGGTGTCGAGCACGCCGGGCTGGGCGAGGAGGGTGCGGGTGTGGGCGGTCAGGTCGCGGTACTCGTCGCTCGGGAGGGGCGTGCCTTCGGCGGGTTCGAAGATCAGCATGGTGCCGCGCGCATGCTTGAATTCACGGTTGCAGCGGCCGGCGGTCTGGATGAGACTGGGCAGCGGGCCGAGGGCGCGCGCCGTGAATGGGAAGTCAATGTCGACACCCGCCTCGATCACCTGCGTACTGATCAGGTGCACGGGTCGCAGGACGTTGAGTGCATCCTTCCCTTCCTGTGGCTGGAGTCGGGCTTTCACTTCCTGCAGGACGTCGTTGCGGTGCGCGCCGCACTGGAGGGTGCTGAGGTGGCGGGTGAAGGGCGCGGCGTCCGTGGCGAGGAAGTGGTCGAGCAGGGCGAGCGCGTCGGCGCGGGTGTTCAGGACGGTGAGCGTCTGGGCTTCACGGGTGAGGCGCTTGGTCAGGTCGGCCCAGGTGATGGGGCGGACCTCGCGGGTGAACGTGACGCGGCGCAGCCCCTGGAAGTGCCGTTCCTGCTGGTCGGGTGCCAGGACGGGGTGCACGTGCCTGAAACCCGTGAGGAAGGGCGTGTGGCCTTGCACGGCAGGGGGCGTGGCGGTGCACAGGAGGATGGTGGTGCCGTACGTTTCGCTGAGCTGCTCGAGCATCCGCACGACCGGGCCCGTAAAGGCGACGGGAATGGCCTGCACCTCGTCGAGGATGATGACGCTGCGCGCCAGGCGGTGGAGTTTGCGGACGCGGCCGGGATGAGCAGCGTGGAGGCTTTCGAGGAGCTGCACGAAGGACGTGACGATCACGGCGGCGTCCCAGTTCTCGGCGGCGAGTCGGAACGGGAAGGGCAGGCGTTCGGCGGGTGCGGCGGAGTGGTGTTCGAGGATGGGGAGGCCGCCGAGGAGGTCGCGGGTGACGCGGGCGGTCTGCGTGGTGATGCTGTTGAACGGCGCGGCAATGACCACGCGGTCGAACTGGTGGTAGGCGGCGTGCTCGAGGGCGAAGGCGAGGCTGGCGCGGGTCTTGCCTCCGCCGGTGGGTGTAGTGAGCTGGTACACGCCGGTGGGGCCGTGGGCCGCGTGGACGGCCGTGTCGAAGATGTCGCGCCGGATGACGTTCAGGGCAGTGTCGGGCGGGTCGTGGTGAAGGCTCTGGATGGAGGCACGGAAAGCCTGGATGAACTGCGGGAGGGTGGGTCCCTGTCGGGCGGCGGCGACGTGTGGGCGCCGGTACGCTTCGGTGTCGAGGAAGTCCGCGTCAGCCAGGGCGCTGAGGAGCAGGCGGGTGTGGAGCTCCAGGTCGAGGGGCGCGCGGGTTGATCTGGTCCCACGCGTGGACATGACGTCCGGGAAGGCGCCTTGCAGGAACGCCCGGATGGGGGGCAGAAGGGCGGGGTCACCGCGCTGGCGAAGGCCTTTGCGGAGGTCTTCGGTGTCCAGCAGGCCCTGGTGGTGACCGTAGATGGCGTTGACGACATCCCGGTCGTAGCCGAGTTCATGCGCGAGCAGAGCGCCGTGAATGGCGTGCGGTGGCCCGGGTGGGCGGGTGCGGCCAGCGGCAGAGTCGACCAGGTACTGCTGGAATGCGGGAGGGATCTTCCCGGCGTCGTGGAGGACGCCGACCGGGCGGGCCAGTTCAGGAACGCCGAGGGGTGCGAGGAAGGCTTCCAGGCCGGTGGCGACGTCGGCGGCGTGTGTGGTGAGTGGGTGCCAGGGGGTGCCGGGGTCTGTGGGCGTGTGCGCGAAAGGGCCTTCTGTCGACTTCACAGCAAACCTGACGTCAGGGTAGGCAGGGAGTTCATACCCCAGCGTAAGGGGTGAGGAGAAAGCCCGCAGCTGCATTGAAGAGGAGCGGTGCTGGCATGGGAGCATGCCCGGACGGCATGAGATCAGCGCGGAATGCCATGGGAAGTGGCCCCCGGCGCATGACGGTGGGCGGATCTGGGCACCGGAGCGCCGTACCAGATCTGGTAAAACGAAAATCCCGGCCTGCACGATCATTTCTCCACCAGGGCACGGTGCCCTGAGTGGAGGTTTCAATGGAAACAGCGGGTGTTCTGATGTTCGTGCTGGTCTTCTTCTGGTCGGGGCGCGGGTCGCCGGCGCAGGGGGACGCGGTCCTGGCTCTGGCGCAGGGGGCGCTGGGGTCGATGACGTTCCTGGCACTGGTGGACCGGGTGCTGCCGTTCGTGCTGGAGGTGCTGCGGTTGAGCGCCTGAGCGGATGGGGTGGGTGGGGGGACAGGTTGCCTGCCCCCCCACTTGCTATTTAATTGCGTATGTAATTAAACAGGGGCATGAAGACCATGACGCTCAGCCAGACCGACACCGGCTTCTACCCCACCTTCGGGCCGTTCTTCGTGTCCGCCGAGGTCCGTCAGGCGACCGGCAGCGCCATGACCAGCGAACCCACCTACCGCTGGACGGCCGTGCAGGACGCCGGGCAGACCGTCGCGTTCGCGGGCATCAAGCCCCAGAAGAACGGCGGGGCCGAGTTCATCGCCGTGTACGCCCAGGGCGGCAACGTGGACGCCAAGCGCCTCGCCGTGCAGGCCGCGCTCGACGACGCCAAGGGCCAGCGCCTGAGCCGCGTGAAGATCCTCGCCAAACTGGAGAACGCCGACTTCTACCGCGACCTCGGCTTCGAGAGCGGCGCCCTGCGCGGCGGGTTCATCGCCCTGGAGAAGACCCTGTGACCGGACCCGGCCGCCCCGTCGGACCGGAAGGGCGCACGCAGCGCGTCCAGGCCATGCTGACCGCGGACGTCACCACCATGGCCGCCAGCAGCCCGCGCGGCCTCCCCGCCATGATCCGGCACGCCCTGCGCATGCAGCACGCCCTCGACACCATCGGACCGCTCCCCGACGCCATGACCGAGGCGCGCGCCCTGGCCGACCTGCAACTCGTGCGCGACCTGCACCGTCAATCCTGGCACGCCCTGACCCACGCGGCCCGATTCAGCGTCTCCGTGACCGGCGACCGCCACAGCGAACGCGGCCCGGTCTACGCCTGGCGTGACGGGCAGTTCACGCGCGCCGAAACGGACCCGGACCCGGAACCCACCCGGCTCTACCTGATCCACGACGCGCTCTACGCCCCCGACTACCAGTTCCAGGTCGCTCCCCTGCACGTCCGCGCCCTCGAACGCATCCATGCCAACCCGGAGGCCATGACCCCATGACACAGCCCCGCCTGATCGACCCGGCCGCGCCCGACATCGCCACCCTCGCCGCGCAACTGGCCGAGGCCATCGCCGCACTGCCCAGCACCGACGCCCAGGTGCAGGCCCTGAACACCGCCCGCCGCGCCCTGCATGCCGTCAGTCCCCTGCGCCACCACCCCGTGGACCTCGTGGAGTGGGTGCCGGCCGCCGACGTGCAGGCGAACGCCTACAACCCCAACACCGTCGCGCCGCCCGAGATGCGCGCCCTGACCCGCAGCATCGAACGCAGCGGGTACACCATGCCGGTCGCCACCTGGCCGGGCGAGGAAGGGCAGCGCCGCGAGATCATCGACGGGTTCCACCGGACCCGCGTGGTCCTGGAACGCCCGAAGGTCCGCGCGAGCACGCACGGGTACCTGCCGGTCACGACGGCGCGCGGGGAGCGGCAGGACGTGGCGAGCCGCATCGAGGCGACCGTGCTGCACAACGAGGCGCGCGGGTCGCACTCGGTGCAGGGCACGCAGGACCTCGTGGAGGTCCTGCTGGCCCAGGGTGTGGCGCTCGACGACGTGGGCCGGGCGCTGGGCATGGACGCGGACGAACTGCTCCGCTACCGCCAGCGCGGCGGCCTGCTCGACGGGGTGGGCGAGACGTACAGCGAGGCGTGGGAGTGAAGATCCCGACCTGCTGACGCAGATTCAATACGACGCATTGCTTGATCTCAGGCTGGGTTTTCTGCACTTCGTGAGAATCCCGGAAGTGCAGATCCCGGCTGAACTTGTCAGCCAGAATGCAACTCGGCAGAAATTTCAGCATCAAACGCAATGGACAGCGGCAGGCGATTCTGGCAAATGCCAGGGCCGCCTGCCGCTGCTGTCAGTCGGGGATTGGACCGGCCAATTCAGGGCGTGAGAATCCGCGCGAGGCTCAGCAGGCCCCGCCAGCCTCTGGCCACGGCCGCCACGATCAGCATGAAGCCCAGGCCGGCGCTGGCCCAGGTGAACGTGACGGTGGACAGCAGATGACCGGCGGCCACTCCCAGCACGGCCAGGATGCCCAGGCAGGGCAGCGCGACGTGAATGCGGCCCGACCGCAGCGCACCGACGACCAGCATGATCCCCACGACCAACGCCACGCCGAGCAACGTAACGAACCCCGCATCTAGCAGGGACTGCGTGAACATATCAATGACGGGTTGCAGTGCTTCAGATGCTTGCTTGCGGCCTTCCAGGGTTGCGTCGGTGATGATGCTGCCGTAATCAATAGCTGTCGGTGCGGGTGTTGTCATGTCATCACTATGCGGTTCATTCACGGAAAGTTCCAGGCCAAATTTGCCTTCCAAAAAGTTGAACCGGCGTGTATTCTGATGGATCACGCCGATTGATTTAAGTGGGAATTTCTGTGGAGCATTCAGAAATTTTTGACTGTATTCATGGAGGCCGTAAACCGTTGCCGGTGACTTGGATTGCTTATGGGCGGCGGAACGTGCGAACGACTTCCCTCTACAGTGTCCGTCCGTGCTCGTCGACGCTGTGACCGCAGGTCTGGCACTCCCACCCTTCGTGCTGCCCGGTGGGGTCGTGGCGGAGTTCCAGGTACGCCGCGCTGCCGCACGCAGGGCAGTCCGGGCCGGGTTCGACCGGTGCGGGCGGGATGACGGTGAGCAGTTCCGCCAGGCGCGTCCGGGTCCGCTCTGGCAGCGTCAGCGCGGGCAGCGGCTCCTGACGGCCCGTGAGGTCCTCACCGGCGGCTCCGGCCGCGAATCGCTCGGCCAGTACCGTCAGCTGCGCCGTGCTGACCACCCCGCCCAGCAGGCGCGCGCCGGTCAGCGCCGGGGACACGCGGTAGTGCCCGATCGCGACGCCCTGCGCGGTCCCGACGTGCCGTCCATTCCACGTCAGGGCCGGGTGCCGCTGCCCCGGGCGCGTGACGAGCCCGACGCCTTCTGCGGGGGCGCGCAGGGTCTCGCTGATCGTGGCGTCCGGCATGAGGTCAGTCCTGGGGTGGTCCGACGAACTGCGCGCGGGTGAGGTGCAGGTCGAGCTGGGCGACGGCTGTGGCGTGACTGTGCAGGGCATCTCGGAGTTGGTGGGCATGGGCGGGTCGCTCCTGGTCGAGGGCGCGCAGCAGCGCGGCGTGGGTGCGGGTGAACTCGCGGAGGTGACGTTCGAGGGTGAGCAGTCGCTCGGTGGTCGTGCCGGGCGGCCCGAGGCGGGCGGCCGGGCCGGTCACGCGGCCACGTCCGGGGTGGGGTTCAGGGTGCGGTGCGCCTGCGCCAGGGCGTCCGCCTCGGCGTCTTCGCGGAACCACGCGATGCCGATGCCGACGACGCGCCCCTGGTACGTGGCGTCCACCTCCCAGCGGCCGTCCTCGTCATGGGAGGGCCACAGGTGAATCTGGTCACCCAGGGCGCCGCTCACAGGCCCGCTCCGGCGTACGCGATGGCCGCCTGCGCGTAGGCGTGCTGCGCGGCGTTCAGGCGTTCGCGCGCTTCATCCAGGGCCCGCTGGGCGGCGCTGACGGCCGGGGCGGGCGGGGTGGGCTGCGGCCCGGCGTTCACGTCCACGTCCAGCAGGATGGTCAGGCTGACGGCGCCGATACCGTCGATCAGGCGGGTGCCTTTCGTGCCGTGCCCGGCGCGGTCGCTCTTGCGGACGGGCGTGCCGGTCTCGATGTACGCGGCGGCGTCCCGGAAGGCCTCCTCGAAGCTGTAGCTGCTGCGGTGGCATTTGGTGGAATCGAAGTGGAAGGTCAGGTACGTGCTGGCCGGGGTGAAGATCAGGCTCACGGGGTCCCTGAGGCTCTCGCCGTTCATGCGGGCCAGGGCGTACCCGAGGGCTCCGGCGGCGCGCAGGGCCTCTTCGTGCGTGAGGGGGCGGGCGATCAGCAGGCCGATGGTGTCGAAGTCGCTGTCGATCTGGGGGAGGTTGTGAGCGTAAATCTTTACTGCATTTCCGTTCATGGCTAAATAGTAGAGCAATTGCTATACAAAGTCAATAGCAAAAGCTATAGTTGGCGGCGTATGAATGCATGCCCGACAATGAATTCATGAAGTGGAACGACGCTCAGGACGATATCCGCACCCGCATGGCCACGCAGCCCCGTGGCTATCAGGCTCAGCTGGCAGAGCAACTCCAGAAGACGCCAGGGTACGTGAATCAGATCATTACCGGTCGCCGCCCCATCCCTCTGGAACACCTCGACGAGATTCTGGCCAGCCTGAACATGGAATACGACGTCATCCTGCGCGACCGAGATAAAGGCGGGGTCGATAAGACAGAGGCCTGATGGCCTGGTGTCACAAATTTTTCCGCAACCCCTTCGCCGTCGTGTTACGCTCTGATCGTAATTGATTCCTGCCGCTTTCGAAGGAGACGATATGCCGATCCGTGAACAGCAACTCGCCAGCTGGACAAAGCGTTCCAGCGACCATGAAGAGGCAAAATGCGAACGGGCCGCCAGAATGATCCGTCAAGCACTCGCCCGGCACTCCGGCATGGAAGCCCGGGGGTACCGGATCATTCCGCAGGGTTCCTATCACAACAACACGAACGTTCGACTCGAAAGCGACGTTGATCTGTGCGTGGTTTTCGATGACGTAGCGGCAACAGATTTCACCTACGCGGACGGGGAAACCTTCGAGAGCCTTCGTCTCACACGCGCAGGCAGAGATTACCAGCAGGACCGAGACATGGTCGAAGAGGCCCTGCGCAGCACATTCCAGCGCAACATGACCCCAGGCAACAAGGCCTTCGATGTCCACAGCAACGAAGGGACCCGCGTGGATGCTGACGTGGTGGCCGCCTGGGGCTTCAACGGGTACAGCAAGCAGGCTGGAGTGATGTCCATCGAGGAGGGGATCGCCTTCTGGACACGCGACGGCCGCCGCATCGTGAACTTCCCTGAGCAGCATCACGAGAAGGGCAAAGGTAAGAACATCCGGACTGGCCGCGCGTACAAGAGGGCTACGCGCATCCTGAAGCGCCTGCGTTACCAGATGCTCGCGGAGAAGGTAGGCGCGGCTGATGGCGTGTCGTCGTTCCTGCTGGAGTGCGCTATGTACAACGTGCCGGATTGGTACTTTGCTCAGCTCACCTGGGGGCAGGCGATGGACATTGCCATCCAGTACATGATCGACGAGATCCAGGCCGGCCGCGCTGAAGAGTGGGTTGAGGTGAGCGAGAAAAAATGGCTGTTCAAGCCGACGTACAGCACCCCGAGCAACTGGCAGTCGCAGCAGCTGCTGGATTTTCTGGTCGACGCTGCTGAATACCTCGAAGCGTGATCCCGAATTACGCGCTGGAACTCCTGAAGCGACTCCTCGGGTGGCTTGGGCCCGTTGCCCTCGCCCTGCATCTCGCGCTCGTGTGGGCCGGTCAGCAGCCTGCGGTGCAGGCGTATCTGACGTGGACGCCGGACATCAAGACGTTCCTCAGTCTGTATGTGACGCTGTATGGCCTGGCCATTCTGGCATTCAACGGATTCGTCTGGCGTACGCCCTTGGGGCGACTGCTGGGCTGGAAGCTGCCGGATCTGCGCGGCACCTGGAAAGGCACCTTGGTTCCCGTGAGCCTTCCGAATAACATCCCGCTGCCGCCGGCGCCCATCCCGATTTATCTCGTGGTCCGGCAGTCGGCCTTCACGCTGAACATCACCCTCTACACAGGGGAAAGCTGCTCTCGGTCGCTCTCTGCTGAGTTCACGCGAACAGATGACGAGATCCAACTCGTCTACTGCTACCGCAACGAACCGGACCCGCAGCACAGGCACCGCAGTCAGATCCACACGGGGACGGCGCTGCTGGATATGGCCACGGTGTATCCCATCCGCATGAACGGCGCCTACTTTACGGATCGCCTGTCGCAAGGAACCATGCGGCTGGACGAATTCAATCCCCATCAGGCACACGACATGATTGACGCGCAGGGCTTTGTTTATGCCCCGCGCCGTCCACGTCGCTGATCCCTCCTCTCCCCTATCGCTGCGAGGCCTACTCTTCCCCGACTCGCCGGGCCACGCGGGCCCGTAGGTCGGGGTCGTCGCGGTACTCCTCCATGATCGCCTCAAGTACTCGTTCCAGGAGTACGCGGCGCCCGAGCTGGCCGCGCAGGTCCACGCTGGTCTGGTGGATCAGGGTCTGAAGGCTGGGGCGCATGCGGCTCCCGAAGTGCACGCGGGCTTCCGCGCTGACGGTCGGGGCGGGTGCGGCCACTGCGGGCACTGCCGCCGGGGCTGTGGGGGGCGAGGCGGGGGGCGGCGTGGGCGCAGGCAGGACCTGCTGAGTGGCCGCGTCCGCCGCCTGACCCTGCTCCAGCATCCGGCTGAGCGCCTCCCCTCGCCGTGGCTTGCCGGTCACACCAGACCCCGGATCTCAGTCCACAGCTGCGTGAAGTGCCACCACTTCGCCGTGGGCCGGGAGCCCTTCGCGTTCACGTACACCTCGCGGTAGGGGATCACGGTCTGCGCGACCGCGAGGCCCACGCCCTCCACCGCCTCGCGGGTCCGGCGGGTCTGCGCGGCCATCGTGCCCGCGTGGTTCAGGACGCCGATCACCTGCAGGTTCGGGTTCGCCTGGCGCGGCAGCTTCAGCAAGCCCAGCGTCTGGACGACCTGTGCCACGTCCCCGGACCCGATGTGCATCGGGATCACCACGAGATCCGCCACGCCCGCCGCCTGCATCACCACGTCCCGCGCGACCGGCGGCGTGTCGATGATCACCCATTCCGCGTCCCCGGCTTCCTCCAGGTCGTTCACGCGGTCGTCGAGACCCTTGATGTCCAGCTGCTCGACCCGCAGGGTCTCCCCCGTCAGGTTCGCTGCGTGCATCCACTGGGACGCGCTGGGTGTGGGGTCCAGGTCCAGCAGCACGGTGCGCCCGGCCTTCGCGGCCTCCCACGCCAGGGGCACTGCCGTCGATGTTTTCCCACTCCCGCCCTTCAGCCCGGTCACCGAGATCACTTTCATGCTCGTGAGCTTACTCGCTTTCTTAAGATTAATTCTACTCAATCGCGAGAAATTAATCTCGCAAGAAATTGAGCTTTTGAGTTTTCTCAAAAGCTCGCAAGCTCAAAAGATTTCTCACTCCAGGTCGAACAATTCCGCGTCGTTCACGCCGACACCCTCGTCCCACTCGATCAGGTGCAGCAGTGCGGCGGCCACCTGCGCGGCGCTCAACCCGTGCGCCCGGCTGGCGATCAGGCTCAGGCTCATGGGTCGCCCGTGCTCCCGCATCACGCGCAGCACCGCCTCCCGCGCCGCCGGGGTGGACTCGACACTGCCCGCTATCTGCCACAGCCGCTCCCGGCGGTACGTGCTCACGGTCGCTCCCGGTCCCGCCGTGCCCGTTCAATCCACGTCCACCCGAACGGCCCGACGACCAGGGCGAGCGCCCATGCCTCCCACGGCCAGCTGACCGGGCGCCTGCGGGACTCCCGGCCTGTGATGTACGCCCACATGCACAGCACGCCGCCCCCGGACCAGAGCAGCAGGAACAGGACCGCCAGTTGCGCGCGGGTCACGCTCCCTCCCCGCCCAGCGCACTCAGCAGCGCTAGGGCCAGAGCGTGCGCGGGCGTCTCGGCCATGCCCTGGAATGGTCGGGTCAACACCCCCCGTTCGACCTCCGCACCGAACCCATGACCCGGCAGGCCCGCCCAGACGCGCCACATCCACCCGCGCGCCTCGCACGCCTCGCGCAGGGCGGTCTCCAGCAGGCGTAGGTCGCGCAGGCCGAACCTGCTCACGTACCTGGGGTCCGGTCCGGCGAACCCGATGCACTCCCAGCTGTGCAGGCTGTTGATGCCCAGCACCATCACCCCGCACCCCCAGCCCCAGCCCCGCCCGCACCATCCGCCGCGTCGGCCTGAGCGAGAGCGGCGCGGGCCTGATCGGGAGAAAATGCGGCGTACATGGCTGCCTCGGCAGCACTGAGCCGTTCGTTGCCCGCCTCCCAATCGGCGTGAGTACCACGCTCATCCAGCTCTCTCAGGCGATCTTCTGCCGCCACCCACGCAGCCACCATCAGGCGGTACCGGGCCTCCGCCTCTGCCTGGGCGCGCAGGGCGGCCACGACCTCATCCGCATCCCCGGTCAACGTCCAGTGCCCGCTAGGGTGCTGCTCAAAATGATCAGCGATCACCTGCTCTAGCGGGGGCCGGGTCACGCTTCCACCATCCGCGCCATGCGGCGTGCGTCGTATTCATCCCAGTCCATGAGGGGTTCCGAAGAGCTGCCGTGGGTGAGATTGCGCTTCGCGAGCCGCTGCTTTCGCGCGTGCCGCTGGCCGCGATACAGGGCCCAACTGATCACCCAGATGCCCTGCTGCTCCGGGGTCATGACGGAACGGGTCACGACTGATCTCCGAGGGCGGCGCGGGCGCGTTTCAGGTGCGGCAGACTGTCCCGCTTCAGATCGGCCACCGCCTCGTCCAGCACGACCATTGGTGCGCCGCGCCCGTAGGCATCAATGACGTCCTGTTCGCACTGAATGGCAGCGTCCAGCGCCGCCCGCCACTGCGCCTCCCGTGCCTGCGCGGCAGCCAGAGCAGCGGCCGTCTCGACGAGCAGGGCGCGGTAGTCCGGTGGGCGCATCCAGTCGGGCGTGGGGCCATACATCAGGTCCTCGCCGCTCATGCAGTCCCGCCACGCGAGGGCAGTCTCGATGCGCTCAGGCAGGGGCGCGGGCTGGGGCTGGGGGGTGGTCATGCGATCAACTCCAGCTTCTCCGTGGCAAGGAATTCGCCGTCAGGGCAGGCGACCCATCGGGCGAGGCCGCGCCGGACCAGGCCGTCCGCGACCAGTCGGGACTCCTGGGTGTAGGCGCGCGTGGGCGTCGGCACGACCGTCAGGCAGTCCATGCCGCGCGGGCGGCGGTACAGGGCGTGCCCGGCGCGCAGGTCCTCGACAACGCCATTCATGCGGGGGGTGGGCAGGGTTGGGTTAGTCATGGAGTTCCGCCTTCAGGTGCGTGAGGTCGGGAATGCGGGTGATGCGTTCGTGCTGGGCAGCCTGGTTGTGCGGTTGGTCGATCAGGTGGACGCGCAGGCCGTTGCGGGCGGCGCTGAGGGCCTCGCGGCCGCTGTCCTCAACGAGGGTGATGTTGCTGAGGTGGTTCGGCCCGCCGTCCCGGTGGCTCCAGCCGACGGCGAGGCCTACCGCCTGGACGCTCTTGCAGGCGTGCTCGTCCGGCATGTGCCGCAGCAGGTAACTGGCGACCGGGAAGCCGTGCGTGGACAGCCACGTGTACGTGACGTCCCACATGCGGTGCGGGCGCCGCGTGACGTACCCCAGGAGCCGCCCGGCCTGCGCCACGCGGGTCACGGCGTCCAGCGCGCCGGGCAGGGGCTGCGCCTGACTGGCCACCTGCTCCCACTCCCGCAGGGCGGTGTCAGTGCGGTCGCAGCCGGTCGTGAACCCAAACTGCTCGTACGGCCCGTCGTTCCGGATGGCGTCCACGGGCAGGCCCAGGCGGGCGGCCAGGGCCACGCGCAGGGCTGGCAGGGCGCAGGTGAGGGTCCCGTCGATGTCGAACGCCACCCACAGAGGCCGGGACGCGCCGGTCACTGCTGCGCCTCGACGTGGCGTTGCAGGCCTGCAAGTCCCTGCCGGGAGAGGAGGAACTCACGCAGGGCCTGCACGTCGTCCGCTCCGATCGCCATGAAGGCCATGACGGGCTGCCCTGAGATGCCTTCCAGGATCCCGGCGGCCACTTTCGGCAGCTCGATCAGGGCTTCAGCGGCGGTGAGGGGGTCGCTGCTGCGGACGCTGGTGTCGGCCAGGACCATGAGGCGGCGGTGGTTGGCCATGCTCGCGCCAGGGTGCGGGCCGGTCACTGGTTACTCCGGGCGCGGCCGAGGTCGATGGCGGCGCGGAGCATACGGTCGGTGGCGTTGCGGCCTTTCCCAAAGGTGCTGCGGTGGTCGGTGACGCCGTCCTGCTGGGCCTGTTCGGTGAGGGTGTCCCAGATGGCGTGCATTTCTGCCCAGACGTGGTGGCCGGGGCGTTCGGCGAGGGCGCGGACGGCGTCGCGGGCCTGCGGGACGGCGCGGATGAGGCGCAGGCAGCGGCCCAGGTCGCCGTTGTCGTACGGGTAGTTGTGGACGCTGCCGGGTTCGTCGCGACCGGTCAGGATGCGGGCGATGCAGAGACTGCTGACGCCGGTGTCACCGCTGAGTGCCCAGTCGGCGAGGGCGACCAGGGTGGCGGTCGTGGCGATGGGGTTGCCGTTCACGTCGCGGGGACTGGTCAGCATCGGCGGCCGCCGTGGCGTTTGCCGCGTCCGGCGTTCGCGTCGAGGATGCCGCGCACCACGCCGGTCGGGACGCCGGGGTACGGGAGTTCGCAACTCATGACGTGCGTGGTCTCCTCGAGGAGCCGGGCGAGGTCACGGATCAGGTCGTCCTGAACGCTGGCGTCCGGGGCTTTCCGGTACGTTTCCAGCGCGGCGCTGGCCAGGGCGTGCAGGCGGGCGTCCTGGTGGGTGCGGGTGGCGCGGACGACCAGGCGGGCGGGCAGCGCGGGGCGGACGCTGGTCAGGCGTGGGCGGGTCAGGGCGTGCTGGAGGGCGCCGGGGTTGATCAATTCGCACAGGTCCATGCAGCGGACGATGACGTCCCCGAGTTCGCGGGCGCGGGCGTCCCGGTCGCGTTCCAGGTGCGCTTCGGTGATCTCGCTGTGGATCAGCGCGATGAACTGCGGGACCTGCGCGAGCGTGAAGTCGGTACCCCAGTCGTTGCGGGCGTTGACCTGGCGGGTGCGGGTGGCGAGCTGCTGGATGGTGTAGTTCATGCGACCTTCTTGTGGCGTTCGGGGGTGGGGGCGTGGCGGAAGAGGATGGACGCGCCGACGGGACGCAGGGCGAGCAGGTGGTGCGCTTCGAGCAGCGAGAGGGCCTTCTCGACGCGCGGCCAGGGCCAGCGGGTCTGTTCCATCAGCGCCTGCCGGGAGAGGCTGCTGTCGCGTTCCGTGGCGGCGCTCAGGAGGCCCTGGACGGCCTCGGCGTCCGGCGTGAGGGGCCGGGCGGGCACGCGGGGCAGGCCGCTGCGGACTGCTGCGTACGTGGTGACGCGCGAGCGCATCGTGGTGGGCGTGATGAGCAGCGCCTCCTGCGTTTCGTGCACGAGGTACGCGAGGGCTTCGCGGGCGGCCGTGACGCTGAGCGTGGGGACGGCGCCGAGGATCGTCAATTCCGGCAGGGGTTCCGGGGCTGCCCGCAGGACGGTGAGGATCTGCGCGGCGGCGGCGGTGACGGTCACGCGGCGGCGGGCGGTGGTGTCGCGCTGCCGGGCGCGGCGGGCCGCCTCGCTGGCGTCCGTACCTGCTTCCAGTTCGCGGGTTTCGCGGGCGGTGCGGGTGGGTGGCCACGCGCGGAACCGGTACTCGAAGCGGGGCCGGTCGGGGCGGTGGTCGGGAGCGTGCTGGCGGTCGAGGAGGCCGGTGCGGTGCTGGTACGCGGCCTGCTTGGCGTAGTTGCCGGTGCCTTCCATGCCGAGCAGTTCGCGCAGCTGCGTGACGGTGATCCACTGTCCGGCGTTGGCGTGCGCGACGCGCAGGATCATGTGCCCGCGCCCGGCCGTTTCCGGCGCGGCAGGGTTGAGCGGGGCGGTCACAGCGTCACGCCCTGCGCGGTCAACTGGCGGCGCACGCGTTCCTGCACGGTGTCGTCCGGGCAGAAGAAGCCCAGCGCGCCCCGGCAGGGGATGGGGTCGGTCAGGCGGACGGGGTGGGCGACGTGCAGGTGCACGGCTCCACGGGCAGCCCAGCCGCTGGTGGGTTCACCGTCCACCATGACGGCCTGGATGGTGATGACGCCCAGGACCGCGCCGAGGGTGCAGTCGGCCTTCAGGAGGCGCTGCCCGGTCAGGGCGCGGACGACGGGCACGCCGCTGTCGTCGAAGGTCTTCCCGGCGTGCAGCATCAACCGCCGGCCGACGAGACGGCGGGCCTGGGCGAGCAGACCGGGGCTGCGGTGCCACTCGCGGTTCTCAACGTCCTTCCCGAAGTCCAGGATGGCGGTACTCCAGGGCTCCTGAACGCTGAGGGCGAGGAGGGGGGCGGGCAGGTTGGTCATGCGCGCACCTGGTCCTTCTCGCGGCGGGCCGCGCACTCCGGGCAGGTGCAGACCATCTGGCCGATGGTGGTCTGCACGCGGTTCAGGGTGGTCAGCAGGGCCCGCGCGTCCCCGCTGACCAGGCTGGGGCTGTTCTCGCCGGGGCGGGCGGTGATGATGGCGACGCTGAAACCGGCGGCGCGCAGGTCGGCGGCCAGGGTGTCCATGCGGGCCTGCAGGTCAGGGGAGAGCTTCTCGCTGATCGTGCCTGCGGGGATGGGTTCGCCGTCGTGGTAGAGGCGGGTCACGCGGCGTCCTGGGCGAGGAGGGGGCGGATGCTGGCGCGCAGGTGGGCGCGGCGGGCCTCGTCGGTCGGGTACTCGGCGGACCACGCGACGATCAGTTCGCTGCGCTGGACGGTCTGCTCGCCGGTGAGGTGGTCGCCGTCGGCGCGGGTGGGGATGCCGTGCGCGGTGAGGTACACGGCGCAGCTCATGGCGGCCAGGCGGGGGTTCAGGGTGGGGGTGGGCATGGCGGTGACCTCCAGGGCAGCAGGGGCGGGAGCAGGGGCGGGTTCGGGTTCAGGGGTGGCCGTGCGGGCGGCCGCGAGCTGAGCCTCGAGGCGTTCGCACTCCTCGTTCAGGTGCCCGACGGTGGCGGCCAGGGTCCGTTTGTCCTGCTCCAGCTGGTGGATCTGGTTGCGGGTATCCCGGTCGCGGTTGATGGTCGCGGCCCGCTCGGCGGCCAGGGTGCGCTTCAGGTCCGCGAGGGCCTGCTCGTGCGCGGCGCGTTCGCGGGCGAGCTGGGCGCTCGCGGCGTCCAGTTGCCGGCGGGCCTCGCTGGCGTCCGCCTGGGCCTGATCGGCGGCGCGCAGGGCCATCTGAAGGTCCGCCTCGATCTGTTCGCGCAGCGTGGCCTCGCGGGCGTCCAGTTCCGCCTTGCGGGTGTTCAGGTCAGCCACGCAGCGGTCGTAATCGGCCTTCATCTCGCGGTCGGCCTGTGCGATCAGGCTCTGGATGTCCGCGTCCTTCTGTTCGACGCGGAGGCGGGCGGTCTCGCGGACGTACTCCAGTTCGCTGTTCAGGGTGATGAACAGCTGCTCGTCGAACTGCGTGACCTGCGCGTTGATGTCGCTCACGGCGACCTTCGACCCGCCGCGGATGAGGCCTGCCACGCCGGACTGCACGCAGCTGAGCGCGAGGCGGATCAGGGGCGCGGAGGCGGTGTCGGTCTGCTGCGCCAGGAGGCGGTTCAGGAGGTGTTCCGCGTCGCGCACGTACCGGCCGAGTTGCGCGTCGGGCATGGTGCGGATGACGTTCTCGATGCGCCGCGCGGCGTGCTCGCTCCGGGGGGTGAGTTCCACCCGGTCGAGGTGCAGGGTGATGTCGTGCTCGCCGACGGCGTACGCCTTGAGGCGGTGGTCCTTGCGGCGCAGGGAGGACTGCACGGCCTGCGCGATCAGGTACCGGCTGCCGAGGGCGTTCACGCGGCCACCCCGTCCGCCCGGGCGGGCGCGAGCGTGAAGTGCTGGAGCATCCCGGTCCGGCTCCAGCGGAGGCGTCCCTGGGCGTGCAGGACCGCGAGGGCCTCCTCGACCTCCTCGCGGGGCAGGCCGGTGACGGTGACCATGTTGCTGATCGTGTCCCGTTCGCTGCGGTCCGTGACGCGGGTCAGGTGCGCCTCGACGACCCGGCCCCCTGCGGTCAGGTGGTCACGCTGCGGGGCGGGCAGTTCCAGGGTGTCGCGGGCGTACGCGACGCGACTGGCGGGCGTCGGGCCGGGCACGCGGCGCAGCGTACCGGCCTCCTCGAGGTACCCGAGTGCGGCGCGCAGGTGGCTGAGCTGCATGGCGGGGAGCTTGGCGCGGAGGTCCGTTTCCGTCATGGGTTTCTTCCCGAGGACGGCGCTGACCTTCGCGGCGTTCTCGCGGACGCGGGCCTTGAGTTCCTCCTGGCTGATGGGGCTGACGCCGCTGACGGGGTCCGGTTCGGCGGCGGGCGGGGGCGTGCGGACCTGCGCGCGCGCGGCGGGTTTCGCGGCCTTCCGGGCGGGCGGCGCGGCGGCCTTGCGGGCCTGGGTGGACGTTTCGGGGCGGGGGCGGGCGCTGCTGGGCGTGGGGTCCGGGTCGGGTTCCGGTTCGGGGGTGGGTTCCTCCTCGTCCTGACCTTCGACCTGCGTGAGGGCGTAGGCGTGCAGTTCGCGCAGGTACGCGACGCCGCTGGGTGTCAGGGTGTGCGTGTACTGCCCGGCCAGGCCTTCCCGGCGGATCTGGAGGGCCTGCATGCCCGCGTTCAGGATCCCGCCGACCGGGCCGCTCTTGAAGCCGGTGCGGGCGAGGATGCTGCTGGAGGTCGTGCCGGGGTGCTGGAGGACGTCCAGGAACACCCTGGCGCGTTTGCTGAGGTCGAACTCGGCGGGGAACACGAGGTCCAGGGTGTTCGTGGGGGCGGGTTCGGACATCTCGGCCAGCGGCGCGGGGGTGGGCTGCGCTTCGGGCTCCGGCGCGGCGACGACCGGCGCGGCGGGTTCCTGCGGGGTGACGGTGACGGGTTCGAGCGTGCCGATCAGGTCCGTCAGGCCGTCCGGGGTGGGGGCAGGGTCGGCCTGGGCGGGTTCAGCCTGGGTGGGCTCGGCGCGGTCGGCCAGGCCGAGCAGCGGCGCGATGGAGTACTCGATGTCGCGCAGCAGGTCTGCGGCGTGCATGGCGGCCGTGAGGCGGCCCGTGGCGATGTCCCGGCGGGCCTGCGCGTCGCGGATGGTGGCGTCATGCTCGCCGATCTCGGCGCGCAGGTCGTCGATCAGGTGCGCGCGGCTTTCCAGGACGGCCATGCGGGCGCTGAGGCTCACGCCGGCGGGCAGGTCGGTGTCGAGAGCGGCGTAGGCGTTCTGGTGGGGGGTGGGGTCGGTCATGCGGGGCTCCATTCGCCGAACAGCGTCGGCATGCACGTGGGGGCGGAGAGGACGGGCGCATCGGGCAGGGGCGGGTCGGGCGGCTGCATGGGCGGTTCAGGGGACGGGGCATCCTGCGTGGGCTGGGCGGGCGTGTCCAGCGGCGTCCACTGCCCGGGCCGCGCGAGGCTCTCGCCGTTGCGGGCGCGGACCAGTGCGGCGCGCGTGCCGTCCGGCCAGGCCAGGAGGGTGATCACCACCCCGGCACCCAGGTGCGGGACCGTGACGCTGGCCCCGACTTCCGGAAGGTCCGGCGTGACCGCCTGCGCGGGTGAGTCCGTGGGGGCGTGCCCGGCCCGTCCGGCGGCGATCTGGGCGAGGTGGTCGGCCATGCTGCGGCGCGTGACGATGCACCCCTGGGCGCGCATGGTGCGGGCGAACAGCTCCCCGAGCCCGGCGGGGTGGTCGCAGGTGACGGCGTGCAGGTACCCGCGTGCGTTGTGGGCGGTGAGGACGTCCATCAGGCGGCCCGCCGGGGGTGGGTGCGGGCGCGCTGCTTGACCCAGGCCCTGGCGCGGTCCCAGCCCCGGTACCAGTGGTGCCGTTCGCGGGCGTTCCCGCCGTGTGCGCGGGGCCGCTGGCGCATGTAGGCGTGCCAACCTGCTTCCAGTACCAGGGCGTCCGCGAGGGTGCGGGCGTACCCGACGACCTCCCCGCCGACCACAGCGACGGCCACGCGGTCCGGCTGGTTCCCCTGCGGGGCGGCCATGAACTGAAGGCGGTTCAGGTCACGCATCGGCGGCCTCCCCGTTCAGGTCGGTGATTACGCGCGTGGGCAGGACGAAGGTGGTGGCCACGATGGCGCCCGCCGCGTTCAGTGCCGCGCCGACCTCCGCCGGGGACGCCTCGTGAGCCACGGGGCCGTTGACGGCGATCAGCTGGTTGCGGTCCGTGAAGCGGATGCTGAGGCGGACGGGCGTGGTGACGGGCAGCCCGAACACGGCGAGCAGGGCGCTGGCGTACATGACCTGCGCCGGGTGGCCAGGGTGACCCAGCAGCTGGCGGAAGTCGGACTTGAACTCCAGCTCGAAGTGCACGGCCGGGATGAAGGCAGGCTCAGTCATCGTCGGCCTCGGGGCGCAGGGGCCGGGGCAGGAAGCCACGCGCAGCCAGGGTGGGGGCTTCTTCGAGCAGCATCGAGCGCAGGTACTCGTCCGTGGTGTTGGCCCGGTCGCCCAGGCCCGCGTCGTCCCAGATCTCCTGAAGGGCGAGCGTGTCGCAGCCTCCCAGGAAACCTTCCGTCAACGTGAACGGGTCCAGGTTGCCCAGCGCGGTCGGGGCGGCGGTGTTCGAGAAGCTCAACTCGCGGTGGAAGTACCCGTAGAACAGCGTGTCGAGGTCCGCGCCGGTCAGGGTGAGCAGCAGGCGCAGGATCTCGGTGGCAACCGCGAGTTCCGCCGTCTCATCCTTGGGCTCGGCGCCCAGGGTCCAGCCGTCCCCGTTGCGTTTCAGGTGCGTGCTGAACAGCAGTTCCAGACGGTCGGCCGCGCGGGTGAGTTCAGGCGTGATGTGCGGGACTTCGCGGTCCAGCATGCTGTCGAGGATGTACGCGGCCTGCAGGCGGCGGCGACGGTCAGGGCCGGTCAGGGCCGCGTCAACGCGGATGTCATCCAGGGACCACGGGGCCGGGTACCTGGGCGCGGCGGGCCGGTCTGCCTGGGGAGCGCTGGCCTGGGCCGCGCCGGGCTGGGTGGCCGCGCCCTGGGGGGTGCTGGTGTTCGCACCGCTGTCCGGGGTTGGGTTCTTGACGCTGTACCCACTGTCGGGCAGCGGGGACCAGCTGCGGCGGGCGCCGATGTTCTCCCAGCGTTCCATCTCGCCGCTGTTCTTGACGCTGTACGCGACGCCGTTGCCGGTTTCGCCGTAGTGGTGGCGCATGGCGTTCAGCACGACCTCCGCGAACGCCGCGCCGCCCGCCACGTCCTGATCCGCCAGGACCCGCGCGTGCCGGAGCTGGCACTCCATGGCCTGCGCCGGATCCTGGAAGTACGGTTCCACGTCGTCGAACAGGTCCGCCTCGACGACCCCGCCGGTGTACCAGGCGGGAGGGAACTGCCGGTGCCGGACGAGGAACAGGTTGTTCGGGAGGTGCTTGCGGATGTGCTCCGGGGGGTACAGGCGCGGGTTGCTGCGCAGGTACCCGTTCCAGACGGCCTCCTGCACTTCCGGCGCGACCGTGACGAGGACTTCCACCTGCGCGAGCGTCAGGTTGCCGGTGTTGAACTCGTCACGCAGCAGCGGCGACAGGGCGCGGCTGATCTGGATGCGGCGCACGACGGTCCGGCGGGTGTACCCGAACTTCGCGGCGATGTCCTCGATGGGACTGCCGTGATCCGCGAGGGCGGCGAAGGCGTCGGCCTCCTCGATGGGGGTCATGCGGCGCCGCTGGACGTTCTCGGCCGTGGCGACCTCCAGCAGTTCCAGGTCCGTGAGGTCCTGCACCAGGACGTTCACGGGGGTGCTGGCCGGCCATTCCAGCCACTCGTGCCCGTCCACCTCGAAGCCCTGGGTGAGCAGTCCAATGGCGCGCCAGCGGCGCTCCCCGGCGGCGATCTCGAAGTGGCCGGGGCGGTCGGGGTGGGGGCGGGCGACGAGGTTCTGCTGGAGGCCCTTGCGGTAGATGCTCACGGCGAGTTCCCGCAGGCTGTCCGCGTCGAAGTGCTTGCGGGGGTTGAGGCTGCTGTTCAGGACGCGGTTCCAGGGCACGGCCTGCAGGCCCAGGGTGGGCGCTTCGAACTGCGGTACTTCGAACTGCGGGGCGGCGTCGGGAGTGCGCTGGGGCACTTCGATCTGCGCGGGAGCTGGGGTCTGCGCGTCCAGTTGCCGCCCGAGCGCCTTGTCGCACTTCGAGCAGCGCTGCACGTCGGCGTGCGGGTCGGTGTTCACGATATCGGTGCCGTCGGGGACCATGCGGCCGCACAGGACGCGGGTGCCGTCACCCCAGTGGGCGAGGTGGGAGTTGTTGGGGTGCATCCAGCCGTGGCTGGGGGCGGGGGCCTGCTGGTCGGCGCTGGGCGCGTCGGTGGCGGTCACGGGTTCCTCCGGGGTGGCGGCGCGGGGCGCGCGGGCGATGGCGCAGTCTTCGGCGGGCACGTGGTGCTCCTCGCCGTCCACGTCGATGTCGACGATCAGGACGCTGCGGTCGATGATGCTGGGGCGAACACGGATGACCGTGCCGGTCACGGGACCGCTCAGGCTGGGGCCGGTGACGGTCTGGCCAGCGCGGAAGGTCACCGGGCACCCCCGAACAGCGGCCCGAATTCCGGCTGGATGGCGTGGCGCTTGCGGGTACCAGCGCGTCGCTCCGCAGCTGCGGACAGTTCCGCCAGGGCCAGCGCGAGGTCGGCGCGGCGGGTCACGACGAGGTACGCGGGGTTCACGATGCGCTCGCCGGGCACGCGGGCGTTCACGAGGGTGACGCTCAGGCCAGCGCGAGTGACCGTCCAGTCCCCTTCGAACAGCGGCAGTCCGTGCGGCTCCATCAGACGCCCGTGCACGTCATCCCCGACCTGAAGGGGGTGATCGATGCGGCCGGCGCGGGGCGTGATGTCGGCGCGGGCGGCCTGGACTTCGCCCTGACCGTGGACATGCACGGTCAGCGACGGGGCAGGCTCTCCGGCGTCGAGCAGGACCACGCTGGGGATGTACAGGCCGGGCTCGGCACGGTAGGACACGAACTGGCCAGTCAGCCAGGTTTCCGGCAGGAGGCGACGGCGGCTCACGCGGCCCCCACGAACAGTTCCTGGAACACGCGCAGGAATCGCTCCTGGCGCATGACCTCGGCGACGTGCGCGCGGCGTTCCTCGGCGGTGGGCCAGGGTTTCGCCTGGTGCCAGTGGACGTTCTGCCACGCCCAGTTCACGGTCATGCGCAGCGTGTCGCCGCAGATGACGGTGGCCGGGACGCCCCAGAGGGTCAGGTTGATGTAGCTGGCGTAGCAGCTGGTCTGGCTGAGGTCCTGCACCGTCCAGCGCAGGTGCAGGGGGCTGACGCCGTGGTTGGTGAGGTGCTCCGCGAACGCCAGGACCATGCCGCTGGTGCCGCAGGCGGGTTCGTTCGCGGTCAGGATCTCGCCGGGCGTGAACATGGCGCGCGGGTCCTGCGCCGTCATCAGGTCCACCATCAGGCGGTTCAGGCAGAAGGGAGTGAAGAATTCGCCCCGGTCCTGTTTGTCCAGTTTGTGGCCGATCTCCATGTACAGCGGCCCCAGCAGGTCCAGGAACGGGCGGTGCTCCATGTCCACGACCAGCTGGCGGAACGCGCGCACGATCACGTCCAGGTCGTGGGCGTTCAGGCCCCCAATGGTGTCGAGGTACAGGGCCTCAGCGCGGCCGCCGGTCAGGGCGCACGCGCCGGCGGTGACCATGCGGCGGTACGCCTCGCTGACGCGGATCTGCTGGGCTTCCTGAAGGATGCGCGCGAAGGGCAGCTTGAGCGGATCGCCGACCAGTCCGGTCGCGGCCTGCTGCGCGCCCCGGTCGCGGTCCATGGCGGTCTTCAGGCGGCTCACAGCAGTTCCCCGTCGCGTTCGGCGGCGCGGGCGTACATCAGGAGATTCGTGGCGATCTCGACGGCCTCAGCGCTCGTGAGAATGGCAGCCTGACGACCCGTGCTGTTCTGAATCATCAGGCGCACGTCGCCCCCATCGTTCAGTTCGGTCCACACGCTGACGCCGTCCTCAGCTCCGACGCAGCTTGCACGGTTGAGCATGCTGACGACACTCGGGTCGCAGGTGCTGCACAGGTCCTCGTCGATCCAATCGCAGCCGCCTTCGCAGGCCCACTGGTCGGTGCAGCCGCAGGTGCGGCAGCTGCGGGCGCCGCTCAGGCGGGCGTACTCGCGGCGGGCGGTGGCGTCCGTGTCGTCGTTCAGGCTGGGGTAGTACCGCAGGTCGTCGAAGTGGATGAGTCCGGCGTCCTTGAAGGCGTCCAGCGCGGCCGCCACGACGCCCGCGCGTACTTCCAGGGCGCGGGTCAGTTCGGCGCGCGTCACGCCGCTGCCGTGGTACACGTGGTGCAGGATCTCGGCGGCGTCTGCGTTCGGGGCGGTCAGGGCGCTGCTCACGCGGCACCTGCCAGGGCCTGCGCGGGCGTCTGGGGGCGGTTGAGCATCAGGGCGCCGCAGTCGCGGAACGTGCCGTCCACCAGTTCACTCAGCGCGATCAGGTGCGCCTGCGGGCGCAGGGGTGCGGGTTTGCGGTACATGACCAGGAAGGCCAGCGCGGACGGCGCGACCGCCTGCTTGGCGTACCCGCCGCAGCGGTACTGCGCCAGGGCCGTGATGGGCGCCTGGACGGTCATGCGCGCGTCCCGGAGCGTGCCGAGCTGAACGCAGGTCGTCGAGACGCGCTTTCCGGTGGCGATGGCCAGCGCGGTGCTGGTCAGGGGGGACATGGGCAGCAGGACGCGCAGCAGGCGACGCTGCTGGTGCGCGGGCGCGCGGTTCGCGGGGCGGCGGCGGTTCAGGGCGCGGGCCGCCTGCCGCTGCTGCCGGGCGTTCGTGCGAGTCACTGGCGACCGCCGGGCAGGTCCACGTACTCGCGGATCGGGCCGGGCGCGGCGTACAGGGCACGCACGAACAGCAGCACTCCCGCGATCAGCCCGGCGGCGGACAGCAGGCGCGTGGGTCCCTCGACCAGGACGACACTGATGGTCAGGGCCAGGACGCTCACCATGCCCAGCCCGGCCAGCGCGAACGGCAGTTCACGGCGGCGGAACACCCGCCAGCGGCGCACGAGGCGGCTGGGGCGGGCGGCGCGGCGTTCGTGGGCGGCGTACACGGGCACGGTGGTCACGGGTGCGGGGTGGGTGGTCATGCGGCGCTCCTGTCGGCGAGGGTGAGGGGGAGGGGCTGCTTGGCGCTGTACTCACGGCGGTGGAGCTGCATCTGGGCCAGGACGTTCCGGCGGGCCTGGAGCCAGATGGCGCGGTTGGGGCTGTCAGGGCCGCCTTCGGCGATCGCTTCGCGCAGCTCGCGTTCGAACTCGTACAGGTCCTGGAGGCGGTCGGGCATCAGTTCGAGCGCTCCAGTTCGAGGGCGCGGCGGGCCAGTCGGGCCAGGCGTGCGGCGCGCAGGCTCAGGTGGGCGCGTTCGGGCGTGCAGGGGTCGGCGTGCAGCTCGGCGATGAACACCACCCAGTAGCGGCCCTGGTACTCCTCGAGGCGGGTGAGGCGCTGCGGGCCGGTGACGACCCAGTCGGCGCGGTAGTGGGCGGCGGTCACGCGGCCACCTGCGCGGCGCGGCGGGCGAGGAACGCGGCGGCGGTCTGGGCGAGGTGCTCGCTGGCTTCCTCGAACCCGTGGACGTTCATCCCGGCGTACCGGCAGTTGTAGTGGACCTTGCCTTCGCCCTTGCGGTTGCGGCGGACGGCTTCGATCACGCGGTACTCGACGCGGCGGCCGGTGTCGCGGTGCGTTACCGTGACCGTGTAGATCAGGGTGCGGCCCATGTTGCTGAACTCGGTGTGGAACCACTCCAGGCTGTACTCGGCGCCGTCCACGGTGATCACGCAGGTGGGGTTCAGGATGTTGAACGCCGCGCCGTGCAGGCGGGCCTCGTTCACGATCAGGGCGAGGTTGAAGCGGGGGGCGGTCTTGACGGTCGGGGTGGCGTGCGTCATGCTGGACCTCGGTTCCCCCTCCCTTGAATTTCGCTCTGCCGGGCGTTCGGGTTGGGGGATTCGCCGTTTTTCTCGGGCTTGACCAGAGTATAAACTGAGTTTAGTCTATGACGCAAGACCTAAACTAAGTTGAGGTATTGATGACTCTGACTCGCAACGAACCCGCCAGCACGCCCGCCACCTGGGACCACCTCATCAGCACCTCGAACCACCCGACCGAACTCATTGCCGCGCTGTCAGATGCGAGTGGCGACCTCCGGGTCCGCCGGAAGGTCCGGATCGCCATGACCACCCGCTGCCCGAAAACCATCAACGAGGCCCTCGACGAACTCGACCGTGAGCAGGTCGCCGGAGCGCACGGCCTGCGCCTGCTGGCGAACATCACGCTCGGGCAGTACTCCACCGTGCTCCAGACGGCCGAGGTGTCCCTGTCGAGCCTGGACCCGCACGCCGTGGAAGACGCAGCGGACGGGGCGTTCGCGCGGGGCATGGCGCTCGGCGAGGCGCAGCGGTTCACGGAAGCGCTCACGCAACTGCGCCTGGCGCGCACCCTGGCCGAGGCGCTGGGCATGCAGTACCGCGTTCAGCACGTGGAGATGGAACTCGGACGCCTTCACACCAACATGGGCGAACCGGACCCGCAACTGCTGCTGAACGCCATGGCCCGCAACCCGCTGACGGAGCGGCGTCAGGCCTGGGCGCTGCGCCTGCTGGCGGAGGCGCACATCGCCCTGGGCAATTACGGGGACGCCGCGACCCTGTTGGAGCGGGACCACAGGGGGTTCAATGAGTTGCAGGCGTTCGCGCTGGCCCTGCTGGGCCGGAACCAGCCCGCCCTGGACGACCTGCCGCAGGGTGGAGTGTACGGGCAGGTGGCGCGGGCCTTGTGGGCCTTACGGCTGGGCACTCCGTTCAGCGCGCCGCCCCGTACGGGAGCCAGCCCGCAGTCCGAGTACGGGGCGATCGTGCGGGCCTGGGGCATGTTGCAGGCCCGGCCGATGGCAGCGCAGGCCCGCACGATGCTGCTGGGCCTGACGGTGCGGACGCCGGATCAGCGGGCGCACTGGGCTGCCGCGATGGTGCGCGCCAACCAGCTGGGCGGGTTCGGGGATGACATCGACGACCTGATCAGGGAGTTCAACGGGGCGTTGAAGGCCATGACGACGCGCGGGCCGTTCCTGGCGCTGCTGCGGGCGCTGGTGCCAGACACGTTCGCGCTGCTGGCGATGCTGCCGGGCGTGCATGAGGAGGTCGCCGAGAGCCTGCCCGAAGTGCCGATGCTGACGGGCGGGGAGGTGTCGTTTCAGTACCAGCAGCACCGGCTGCCTGGGCGCAGTAACGGCAGTGCGGTGACCGTGCTGGCGGCCGCGACGGGCCGGACGGGTCCGGAGGCCCGCCCGCACCCGCAGGCGGCGCAGCGGATCCGGGACATGCTGGTCGAGATGGGCGCGCGTGAGTGCGTGAATGTGGGCGGGTTGATCCGGATCATCTGGCGGTTCAGTGAACAGGCCCGGTTTTCCCGGCGGGAAGCGTGGAGTGGGGCGCTGTGCCGGGCGCTGGCATGGGTGGACAGTCCGGCCCTGCGGCAGGAGATCAAGGACGCAATGGGTGTATAAACTCTGTTGATATCGCTATTTTTCCGGCTACCCCGTACCCTGAGGGTATGAAGAAATCGCTGCTGATGCTCGCCGCCTTCGCCCTCCTGACTGCCACCAGCGGCGTGCTGGCTGCGGGTACGGGGACCGTCCCGACCAAGCCGCCCGTGGTGAAGAACGACCCCTGCGCTGAGTGCTGACGCGTCGGTCACTACTTCCGGGGTCGCTGTACGTAAGTAACGTAACGTAGGAGCCTGCTTTGGTTCACAATGCCGACATGCCCGACAAGCAGCTCACCCTCCCCACTCTGCTGAGTTCAACCGAGCTGGAAGAAGTCAGGAAAGCCGCCTCCTTCGATGCCGTCGAGGACAACGGGTTTTACAGGCTGATCTTCAACGACCCGGATTCCATGGAGCGGGCAGGTGAAGCCCTCCAGGCTATGCGGGAGGACCCGAGCTGATGAAGCGCCCCAGAAGAACAGCCCCCGCCGGCTGTTCTTCTTTTTTGGCGATCCAGTAACCTCCGCCGAACTGCCCGATCTGCAGGCCGCCGTCCGTGTCCGCAGGGTCAACGGTCAGCAGGCTCTGCGCCGGGATCATCCACCCGCTGCCCTGGACGGGGAACTCGGCCAGGAACGTTTCGGGGCCGGTCGTTACGGGTGGACCCATGCGCCCCTGCCGCAGCGACCGCCAGCTGCTCCGCTGCTCGACGGGAATCTCGAAGTACTTCCAGGCCCACGTGTCGCTGACGTACATCCCGTCAAGCAGCTTGGTGATGCTGGCCGGGCGCATGGAGCCGATGTCGGTCTTGCCGCTGGCGTACTTCGAGATGGTCATCTCGGTCAGTCCGGTCATGCGTGCCAGGTCGGCCTGGCGGAGTCCTCGGTGGTCCAGCCATGCCTGGAGTTTCAGTCCGCGGTGCAGGGCCTGGGGGTTCACGGACGAGGTCGCCGTCAGGTCGGCTGCTTCCGCGCCGTTCTGATTGGGTTCCGTGCGTCTCCGTGCCATGACCGCACTATAAACGGAGTTTAGGTAGCCTACTAGCCGCCCAGCGGGCGGAGTCGCCCTATAAAGCCTGTTGTGACTATTTTGAAATAGCCGCAGGTTACCCTGTTGCGTATTTCCTAAACTGAGTTTAGGATGGGTGTATGTCCGCCCGCCGCCAGATCAACCCCCAGCTCCTACGGGCAGCCAGGGAAAAAGCCGGTGACGGCACCAAATCTGCCGCTGCCGCCGCCGCCAAGATGACCTGGCAGGGCTACAGCCAGTGGGAAAAACAACCCGGCCGCACCTACTTCGACTGGAACTCCTTCCGCTCCCTTTGTGACTACCTCGGCGTCAAACCCGAGGACATCACCGACGAAGTCCCTGAAACCCAACAGGCCATGTAAGCCGCCGCCCGCACTCAGGGCCGAGCGGCTCTTCTCGTTTCATCCCACGGGCGATACCCCGGACCGCCCCCGACGACCAGGGTCCATTCCTCCACAGTTGCAGCCGGGTTCGCCCGGCGAGTCGCATGACAACGGACGTGATCGACCGCACTGCCGCCCGCCTTCACGGTGGGACTGGATCCCCGTGATCCGGTGAGACGCGAAGCGGAACCCACCCTGTGCGCCACTGGGGTCAGGTCCGCGCAGACTCCGCCCATACCCGTCAGTTGCGTGAGCACCACCCGATCCAAGTTCAGTCCAGCTGTTGAGATCTCCGGCTGGACGTAACGCGGCGCGCCCTGACTCCCCAGGCGCGAGACAGCAGGGGAGACGGCAGGCCTGGACGCCGAGATGACCAGTGTTGAGGCCACCTGCGCGGCCGAGAGCAGCAAAGCGCAGGCTGGCGCCCGGCCGATCTGGGCGCGTGAACTGGCGCGATACGCCGGCCCGAACACTTACACCATCAGCGCCGCCAGGACGGGGCGCTGCGTGGGGAGGTAGCTCTGTTGGGAGAGCGCCCCGGCCCGAGGCTGGGGAGACGCAGGTTCGATTCCTGCCCGCCCCGCACTTCATCAGGCTGGTCTGGGGACCAGTCGAAACGCACCGCCCTGGTGCGCGCCCGTGACCGCCATCCCCACCCGCAGTGAACCGCCAGCGCGGCCCTGCACGCCGGGAAGGTCACCCCAGACGCGGGGAGCAGCGTGACCGTCAGGCGGAGAGACGCCGGGACCCGAGCAGGCGCGGCGTGCGCCTGCAACCCCCACACCACCGGGGAAGCGCGTGGAATCACCTGCCGCTATCGTCAATCGCCATCTTTCACTCTTGTTGCACTGGGGCGCGCTGGGAGGTCCGGCGCGTCCCGAGTACCGGTCCCGTCCTGGGGCCGTTCCACAGCCGCGCCGGCGGTGATACCCGGCGAAGTCCACCGTGGAGGTCCCGGCCATGTAACACGTTGCCCCTCAGTCGGTCACTCATCCCGGCCCGCCGCATCCAGCAGCGGGCCGCTGACATCTCGGCCCTGGCACACGAGCGGGTTCGATTCCCGCCGCCGAGCCCACAGGAGGTACCTTGAACAGCCTGATCCCGAAGGACCTGATGACCGCGCAAAACACTACACGGATCCACGACCAGCACAACCCGAAGCTGCCACGCGCTGTGGAAGCGGAACAACAGGTGACCGTCCTGCTGGAGAAGTGGGTGCTGCCCGCCGCCCGCATGGGTACGTCCGTCCAGCTGAACCTCGCGCGGCCGGACCTGACCGACGAGATCGCCGTCGTGTTTCACCGCCTCGGGTACGACGTCACCGTCTGGGAGGCGGGCAACACGCTGACCGGCGTGCTGGACCTGAACTGGCCAGCGCGTCCGCACGAACCTCTCCTTGGTGGTCGGCCACCGCAGCCACCAGGACCCATCCAGAGGAAAGACGCTCCCGGCCCGCTCGCCCGCTTCTTCAGCAACCTGTTCGGCAAGAGTACAGTGGGGCCACGATGACGCTCGTGTTCGGAGTGATACTGCACCGGAACGGTGATCAGGTTTCTGGCCGGTTCGTGGAATTCCCTGGGGTTCATGCGACCGCTGGCACGGAGGCCGAGGTGCTGGAGCAACTGGCGCCCCTGCTGAGTGAGGCCGTGCTCGCCTACGTGGACGAGCACAACAGGCTGCCCGTGCCGTCGTACGTGTCAGTCGGCGCGCCCGCCGTGCCGCTCCCACGCCTCCCGTTTCAGGAGGAGGCGTCGGAGAAGTTCCTGGACTTCGCGAAAGCGGAGTTCGACCGGGTGTCCGCCAGTTCTAAATTGGCGGAGGAGCGCGCCAAGCAGAACGGCGTGTACGCCCTGGCGGCCGTGCCGATCCTGAGCTTCATTCGCCCGGAGGATCCGGCATTGTGGTACGTGATCGGCCAGATCGGTTGCGTCGTACTGATCGTGGCCACGCTGCTGTCGGTGGGCCGAACGCTCCGGCCCGTCACGCTACGCGGTATCGGGTGGACGCAGGCAGAGATGGACGCCGAGCAGGAGGTCCTGCTGCGCGGGTACCGGCCATACTCGGACCTGCTGTATCTGCTGCAGGGGGCGTGGATCAGCGGTGGAGCGGCCATGAAGGTAACCCGGGACGCCCGATTCGCGGAGGTGGAGCGGCAACAGTGGTTCCTGCTACCGCTGGCAGTACTGATCATGGCGTTGCTGATCGCGCCGCCGCTCGCCGCCCTGTTCTGATTGAATGAGGAATGCCGACGAAAAAGACAGGGGGCACCGAGAAGGGCTCCAGACAGGAAGGTAAGAAGAGCCAGGTGCCGACAGCCAACCCGACCTATACTCCGGCACCCAAGCCCAAGCCTAAGCCCACTCCGAAACCCGGGGGTAAGAAGGGCTAACGCTCACCAGTCGCGGTTCAGGGCCTTCTCGCCTTCGCGGGCGTAGTTCACGTACGTTTCGCTGGTCGTGATGCTCGCGTGCCGCAGGTGGTCCCGGACGGCGAGAACGTCCTTCGTTTCCTTGTACATGCGGGTACCGGCGGTGTGCCGCAGGCCGTGCACCTCCCGCCCCTGGTAGGGGATGCCTGCGCGCTGGCACAGTTGCATGACGCGCTGCTCGACGGCGCGGCCACTGCGGAGCGTGAGGACCTGCGGCCCGTAGGACGGGGTCATGCGGATCCACTCGACGAGCGCCACCTCCGCCCGCCGGGAGAGCGGCACCTGCTGGCGCTTCTGGCGCTTGCCGGTCACGGTCAGGTACGGCCGGTCCCCGCCCGCGCGGACGTCCGCGCGCAGCAGCGTGGTCATCTCGGTGACGCGCAGCCCGCAGTCCGCGCCGAGCAGCACCATCACCCGTTCCTGCTCGTCCGCGTGATCGAGCAGGGCCTGCACGTCCTTATCCGGGTAGGGCTTGCGTTTCTCCCAGGCGGGCACGGGGTCACTCGCGGCCCGGACGTCCGTGAACGGTGCGGCGTCGGTCGCGCCCGCCCAGCGCAGCGCGGCGAACACGGCCCGGGCGGCGGCCAGCCGGACGCGGACGGTACTCGGCGCGAGCCCTTTGGCTTCAAGGTGCCGGACGTACCGGTACCCGTCGTTCGGTTTCGGCCGGATGAAGCTCATGCCCGCCCCGGCCGCCCACTCCACCAGGAAGCGCAACCCGGTCTCGTAGCTCTCCAGGGTGCGCAGGCTGACGCGGGCGCCCCGGCCGCCCCGCAGGACCAGGAACGCCTCCGTGATCGCCCAGAGGCCCGGCACGTCCACGTCCCGCGCGGCACGCAGCGCGTCCTTCCGGAGGACGTCCGGTTCCTGGCTGCCGACACGGTCCGCGCGGCCCTGCAATTCCAGGTTGTACGCCATCAACTCCAGGCCACTCATACACGCAGCATACAGAGGAGCCCCCCATGACCACGCACGACGCCACGGAACCCGCGACGTACCTGACCATCACGACCGAACACCTGCTGCGCCTCGACGCGGCGTACCCCGCCGCGCGCTGGTGGTTGAAAGCGAACGACGAGGGTGACTGGGCTGGCCCGGTCCTCAATCCCATGACGGCGCTCGACCATGCCGCGCAGGCGTGGGGCATGACGGCCCAGCAGGTCGCTGCGACGCTCGACGAACCGGTCATCGGCGTGATGTACGAGGACCTGATCGGCCTGATCCAGCAGGACCTGCTCGTGAAGGAAGGCCTGGATGGCAGCGCGGCGGCGGCCGTCACCGCGCACCTGATCGACCAGCTCCGCGAGATCGATGGCGCCCGTGACAGTGAGGCGCTGCTGTACGGGTTCCGCGTAGTGTTCGAACCCGGCGCTGATGGCCGCCTGCGCGTGATGGCCCCGCCGGCCGAGGTGAGCGCATGACGACCGCTCCGGAGCGCGCCCTCGCCCTGATCCGCGATGAGCGGGAACGGCAGGTGCAGGTGGAAGGCTGGACGCCGGAACATGACGATCAGCACGTGACCGGCGAACTGGCCGACGCGGCCGCTGCGTACGCGCACGCTGGTGATCACGGCCCCGTAAATCCCGAGGATGGGTACGGAACGGACCTGGGCCGCGTCCTGTGGCCCTGGGACCGCGCGAGCTTCAGGCCCGGCGCGCACCGCCGCAACGTGGTGCGCGCCGGGGCGTTGATCGTCGCGGAACTCGAACGCCTCGACCGGCTCGCCGGGAGCGTGCAGTACTTCATGCGGCTCATGCCTGGGGGTTCGCTGGAACTCTACGCAGCGGCCAGCCTCACGGCTCTGGCTGAGTGCCTGGGCGGCGCGTCGCTGGTGCAGCTGTCCAGCATCGACCGGAGCGTCCCGTTCTGGGTGCCGGGCCGGGAGGGCACCGTCCGGGCGGAGGACCTGTTCCTCGAGTACTACGCGGACACTCCATACGCGGGTGAGGCGGTGAAGCTCTGGCCGCCTCTCCTTTCCTAGAGCTGATCAGCGTGTATCGCCGAACTGAGATTATCCGACGTTTCATGAAGACCCGCCGGTCCTGTTGGCCGGCCAGGAGTGACCTGTGAACGCATTCACGAGTAAAACCCAGCCGGTCATCACGGCCGCGCACAGATGAAGGTCGAGCAGGTGCAGGCGCTGATGCTCCTCGCCGGATTCGAGGTCAGCGACTACCAGCCCATCCGCAACGCGTACTGGCCCGACCACCCCGACTACGACCAGGTCCGCGCCGACAATCCCTGGTGGACCGTCCAGACCCACCACGGCCTACTGACCATCGGCCGTCGCAAACGCGTCTGGGAGATCAGCTGGCCCGGCATCGCCCAGATCGACCCCGACACCATCACCCAGGACGACGTCACCAAAGGCCGGTTCCTGATTCACGCCTAGACGCTCCCGGACGTCCTGAAGTACCTCACCAACCTCCGCACGGAACTGACGGTGCTCAAGCTGCGCGACGGCGCCGGTGGGGGGCAGTCGTGACCCGGCCCCCGCTGGAGCTGGCGGCAGAGCTGGACCGAATCGTGAATGACGCCTGTGAGTACGTGGGCGACCTGGAGGGCATCCCGGATGAGGTGCACGAGCGCCTGCTGACCATCAAGCTCAGCGCCATCCAATTGCGCGCTACCCTGCGCGCCCAGGCCGATGCGGTTCATCTCATAAAATCTGTCAGGCGGTCAGCTGCCGTCTCTCAACTTCGACCCAAACCGCTTTCGAGAAGCTATTCACATCTGGGATGTACAGCACGTACCCGCTCGCCTCCAGATCCAACAGACCCTGGGAGCAGCAGTCCCCATCACCCGGTGGATACAGATCACCTCAGGCGGGGGACCTGTCCAGCCACATACAACACATGCATGTTGTGTATCCTGCGTGGAACGGATTACCAGTGACTGGTAACCGCGGGAGGAGGTCCTGATGGCACATTCAATCACTGAAACAGAGCTGCAGCGAGTCCTTACCCGCGGGCAACGTGACCCCGAGTGGGAAGCAGGCAGGCGGGCCATGCTCGCACGCAGCCGCGGCGCAGCCTCCCGCCCCGTGCAGGTTGATCAGGCAGACAAGGTACCAGCCAAATGGCACGGCGGTGCCGAACAGAGCTGCGTGACACGCACTGACGAGCAATCCCTACTCCATTGGAACGTCATCATCCTCCAGTCAGGGAAACTGAAGTCGACCAGAACTCGTCAGAAAAGACAGCGGATTCACCGGCTCAAAACTCGTAACGGACTGAAGACAATACTGCTGCGAAAGTAAGCGAGTTGCCACAGCCTGACCCGGTATCATGCGCACCGCGTGATGCTTCCTCTGCAGCCCCGAACCCTTGACGCGAGATTCTCCTGCGTGGGATTCGACTGTGGGGACCCCGGTCTAAACGCCGCTCTGGAAAAACGGATCCCTGCCGCCATTCAGGAAGGGCGCGTGCGTTTGATAGGCCTGAACGCTGGAGATAGCCGGTTGATAGCGTGCATCGCTCTCCGGGCAGCTCAGTTGGAGGTCGACTCTATTGACCGCAGCAATGTCATTCCGCATCTGACGCACCGGATCGTTCCAACCATGCACATCGAGCTCCTGGCCGTCCACAAGGACTGGCACGGGAGGAATCTGGGAACCCAACTGCTGGACATAGCCACGGATACTGCACGTCAGGTTTCGGAACAGATCGGGCTGCGATTCATCACCCTGGACGCGACCCCCACCTCCATCGCTTTCTACGAGAAGCACTTTTTCCAGGCCGCCACTTTCCAACCCGGCCGAGAATCCGGGTTGCTACTTGGAGCGGACGACACGACCAGCATGCTGCTTGATCTGATGGCCTGAACCACAACCCTGCTTTTTCAAGAAGAGGCGCACACCGTTACGGTGTGCGCCTCTTCTTGCCTCCCTGACACCAAGGAGTCCCTTTATGACTGACGATTCCCGCCCCTGGGCCTGCGCCTGGAGCACGGACGGTCCGTGGTTCGGTCCGTTCCCCACCCGCGAGGCCGCCACCCGGTATGCCCTCGATCACCCGCCGCTGGTGTGCGATCACCCGCGCGTGTTCCTGGCCCGCGCCGTCACGCCCGCTGCCAGCCTGTTCCTGGGCAGCGTGGACGCCCTACTCCCCGAAGCGGCGAGCGCTGCCGCCTCCCTGCACGGCCCGGCCGCGAGCGAGTGGCTGGCGAACGTGCCGGAAGATCAACTCGACGACCTGCAGGTGCAGCTTGATCAGGTGTTCGACGTCTGGGCCGCGCGGCACGGGCATCAGCCCACCTTCTTCCGGGTGGAGGACGTCACCGGGCACCGCCTGGCTGAATTCATCGCGGAGCACGCGTGAACGCCCTGACCCTGGTGGGCCTGGCCGTCCTGTCGGTCGCCGTGTTGCTGGGCGGTCTGCTGCTCGGCGTGGTGTGCGTGCGCGTCCTGCACGCCGGTCGGCGCGGGCCGTTCGCTGACCACACCATTCCGCTGATCCTGCTGACCTTCAGCGCCCTGATCGTTCTCGCCGGCTGGCGCAGCCTACACGCTGTCAGCGGTGCCCTGGTGGGACCGTGACCCGCCAGGAGCAGACCGCCCGCGTGGACCTCGACAGCCTCACCCACAAACACAACCGGATCGGGGAGCCGCTGACGGAACTGACGCTGATCCTCCCGAGCGGCACGGACCTGCGCCTCCTGCACCGCGCCGCCCGCGTCCAGAAGGCCGGGAAGGGCGGCCCCGTCACCGCGCAGCTACACGTCACGGACGAGGCGGGCGAGAAGCGCACCTTCAACCTGTTCTTCGTCAAGAGCACCACCAAGGACTTCCGGTTCGGGGCCGTCATGCGCCCAGACGCGGACGCCCCGCCGTTCCTGGACTTCCACGTCCTGCTGGAAACCATCAACGCCAACCCGATCCTCGCGGCCGCCGGAACGCTGAAGGACGGCCTCCAGAAGATGGTCGACGACAGCGGCGATCTGGAGAGCGTCACCCTCAGCAGCGGCGGCCAGAGCGTCACCCTCACCTCCGCCCGCGACCGCGCGCCGCGAGAACAGCGCCCCCTGGAGACCCATGACCACCACTGAACCCACCACCGAGGACCTCGGCTACACCCTGCTCGGCTGCGTCAGTCTCGTCCTGAACCACGTCACGGACGGCAACCGCCTCGGGCAGGACCTCGCGCCCGTCCTCACGGCCGCGCGGCTCCGGCGGGTGCGCGACGACCTCGAAGTCGCCACCCTGACCGGCTCGGCCCTCGACGTGCCCCGCGAGGACGCCGAACTGATCCTGCTGGCACTGGTCGGCACGCAACGCCTCCTCGAGGACGGCGGGCGGATCAAGGGACCGCCGGACCTGCTGGGCGCCGTGAGCCTCCCGCAGGTCCGCGCGGCCGTGCGGCATGTCATGGACGTGCTGGACCGCCCGCCGCGCCTCGTCGTTCAGCAGGCCTGATCCACCCGCCCTGGCCACCGCACCAGGGCCGCACGGGGAACGCCAGGGCACACCTGACGGCCCCCACCACCGACCGAGGCGCGCACGGTCAGAGATGCGCGGCCACACCTCCACCCCACCCGGCGAGGTTACTTCATGAACGACACCCTTCAGACCTTCAAGTTCGGTCTGTTCGACCTGCGCGTGCACTTGATCGACCAGCAGCCTTGGTTCCTGCTGGGGGACGTCTGCCGCGCCCTGAGCCTCAGCAACCCGAGCATGGTGGCGCAGCGACTGCAGGCGCATCAACGGTCTAAGCTCAGCTTAGGTCGTCAGGGCGACGCCCTCATCATCAACGAAAGCGCCCTGTACCGCGTCGTGATGCGCAGCGACTCCCCGCACGCCGAGCCGTTCCAGGTGTGGGTGACGGAGGAGGTCCTGCCCTCCATCCGGCAGACCGGCGCGTACACCCTGCCGGCAGCGCAGGAGATCGATCCGCTGACCTTCGCGGAGCGGTACGTGGAGGCCGAGCGGGCCCGCCGCGCCCTGATGGAGGAGAACGCCGTGCTCGCCCCGCAGGCCCAGCAGTTCCAGACGCTGATGTCCGCGGACGGCACGTACAGCCTGGACGCGGCCGCGAAGATCCTCGGATCCGGGGAGAAGCGGTTGTTCACGGTCCTGCGTGACCGGCAGATCCTGATGGACCGCCACCGCAGCGGCACGGAGAACCACAACATTCCCTACCAGCAATACCTGGACCGGGGATATTTCGTGGTGAAGACGAATGCGGCGCCGGACGGGAAGCACCTGTCGCGCACGACCCGCGTCACGCCGAAGGGCCTGGCATGGCTGGACCGGCAGATGCGCGCGCAGCGGCTCCTGCCGCCACCCCCGCCGACCGGGCCAGCGGCCCTGCCGGGTGTTGACGCGTGACCCTCTTCGCCGCTGATGATCCCGCCCCGCCCTCGCAGCCGGTGACGCAGCTGGCGGTGACGCTCGCGGGCCTGTTCCGCGCGAGCCGGTCGGACGGCAAACAACGGTCGCACGTGCTGAGTAAGGGCCTGCAGGTGCGGGTCGGCACGGCGGACGGGGACGTGATCTACCTGAGCCGGAAGGGCGGGGAGGCCAGCCCGGACGAGGCCCGGGCGGTCGCGGACGCGGCCGGCTGGGTCCTGTTCGACACGGAGCTGAGCAGCTGGGACGGCACGCGGTATCTGATCGTCCGGCCAACCGAGACGGCTGAAGAGGACCCGCCGCCGTTCCATCCGGAAGCCCCCACCATCCCGCAGGATTCGCCCGCACCGGTAGAAACCGACGAGAAGGCGCTCGACGAGCGGATCCGCGCGGCGCTGCTCGGGCCGGGCCCCTGGTGGAACCCGACCTTCACGGACAGCATGCGGGAATCACGTCTGGGAGCGGTCCGGAGCATGAAACGCGCCGACCTCCGGGACGAGGAACGCTGGATCAGAAGGAACTGGCCAGCGCAGGCCGAGGACGCTCTCGCGGGCGGCACAGTTGCGTGACACGAACGGGAGATGCGCTACACTGCGAGCATCCCCGGCGGTCACCGAGCAACTGACCAAAAGGGAAACCCCCTCCGCGAGAGCCGGCCAGCTCGTAGTACGCAGAAGGGATCACCGATAACCCTTAGTTATGACCACTTTCGTGGTGGCTCTCGCCTACCCGCAGGATACGCGCCCTGCGGGTCCCGGTCAACAGACCGGACGGGTACCCATACCCGATGCGCGCGTAGGAGAACGACCGTGACGATCCCTAACCCCCGCCACACCCGCAACGCCGCCCCGCAGGTCACGTCATGACCGAGCGCGGCGAAATGAAAATCGAAGAGGGCCGCGACGATCTTCCCTTCCAGATTCACTGGGAACTCGACGACGCCCCCCTGACCGTGGACGCCTTCCGTGTGTACGCGCACCTCGTCCGCTGCGCCGGGCGGGACGGTCTGGTGTTCCCCAGTTACCTGACGATCGGCGAGAAGTGCTTCCGGGCGTCCGTGGGCGCCAAGGCCAACCCCCGCAGCCTGCGCAACCGCGCCATGAAGGCCATGCGGGAACTCGTGGATACCGGCCTGGTCCTGAAGCAGGCCCGCACCAAGAAAGGCCGGGAGGAGAACGACTCGAACATCTACGTGCTCGCCCCCCGGCGTCAGTGGATCGAGGGCATCCGGGCCAGGCGGGCCGCACTGGAGGCGCAGACCCTGGTGATGAAGGCCTCCCGGAAGGGCGCCGAAAAGGAGGCAGGTGGCACTCTGGTGATGCCACCTAGCATTCCCACGATGCCACCCCCTGGCATCCCAGCTATGCCACGTGGCATCCCAGCTATGCCCGAAGTTACTTCAACTGAAGTTCCTCAATCTTTTGAAGTTATTTCAAAAGAATCATCATCAGAGGAGGCCCCCGAGGACGCTCGCCCCATCCCGCTCGCGGATGATGATGACCTTTCGCCTGACGGCGGAACCCCTGAATGCACGCCTGAAGACACGGACGCCGAAGGTGGCGAGGACCTGCTCCTGGATCAACTGGTCGGGTCTGGCGTGGAAGGCGGGGAATCAGGCACAGCCGAAGGTGTTGAAGATGTTCCGCCGGCGGCCGCGGCCCCTGTGGAAAACCCTGTGGAAACCTCCGGCACTCACGCCTGGGCGATCCTGGCGCTGGAACCCGTCCCGCTCGCGGACCTGCAGGCCCGTCCCGCCCGCGACCCGGAAGGCCTGAAGGTCCTGCGGGCCCTGATGCAGGCCAGTAGCGCCAAGCGCCTCGGGCACCTGCGCGAGCAGCTGGCCCTGCCCGGCACGCACCGGCACCTGCTGCCCCGCCTGACGGACGCCGAACTGGACCGCGCCGCGAAGGCCGCCTCGCACGACGCCGCCCGCATTCCCGGTGGCATGCCGAACGCCGGGTACTACGCCCTGGACCGCCTGCTCGGCAAGGCCTTCACGCCCGAGATGCTCTCCGGCCAGAGGCCCCCGGCCCCCCAGCCTGCCCTGGGCCACGCGTACGACGTGAAGAACGAAGGCGCCCGCCCCGTTCCCGTCCAGCAGGACGCGCCGGTCGACGCGGCCATCGAGGCCGAAGGTGCCCTGGCGGCCGGGAAGATCTGGCGGCACAAGGCCAGCGGCACCCTGGTCCGCATCGAACGCATCGACGGCATGACCGTCCACCTCGACGGCGGCGACAGCCTGAGCATCGCGAAGTTCAGCACCACCCACGTCAAGCACACCGCACAGCAGGCGGCCAGCTGATGCCGCGCCGCAAGACGTCCATCCCGAAGTACATCGACGAGATCCCCGACGGCCTCGCCACCCGCGACCAGCTGAAAGCGGCAGGCCTGCAACCCGGACAGGACACACCGGCCGCGCTGGTGGAACTGAACACCCCGAACTCCCAGCTGCTGACCGGGCTGTTCGAACGCGCCGCCGCCGTCCCGCTCGATCAGGAGGACCTCGCATGACGCCCGCCTCCCCCATCCCGCACGCGGCCGTGATCACCGTGACCGGCTGGCCCACCGTGCTCCCGGACGGCATCCGCATTCACGGTCTGCACGTCCGCACCGCCTGGCGGCCCGGTGAGACCCCGCAGCGCGTCACGGTCCGCGCGTTCCCGGACACCAGTCCGCACGGCGGGCTGCGCCGCCTGTACGCCCCGCCTTCGAACATCCGCCCGGCCCGCCGCCCGAACGGCACGGACGTCCTCGTGACCGGGCAACTCCTGAAGCTCGACACGGTCGAGGGTCTCATCCGCGTGAAGGTCGCGCCTGCCGTGGCGAACACGCACCCGTTCACGGTGACGCTCCAGGCGTCCACTGAGGTCCTGCGTCTGGATCCGGGGACGTTCAGCGTGACGGTGCGTGGCCGGGTCCTGAGCGTCGGGCCGGGCGTCCTGCTGGCCGATCAGGTGCGCAGCGTGTACGCGCCCGTCCCGGAACGCTGGCAGGGCGTCCGCGCCTACACCCGCCGCGTGGGCACGGCGCCCCCGGCAGAGCCGCCCGTCGCGGCTGACTGAACCCACCCCGCACTCCGCTCTGCCCACGAGTCCCGCCCTGGCCCCCGCGCCGGTGCGGGACTTCGCGTTGGAGGTTCTCCGTGCTCGACGACCTGTACGTCGTGGCCGACGACCGGCCACCCGCCACCCTCCGGACCCTGATCGCGCACGCCGCCGAGGTGCGGCGCAGCAGCGTGCTGATCTACCCGGTTCTGGACGCCGTCCCGGACCTGGACTTCACGGCCCGCCGCCTGCTGGACGCGCTGGACGAGGACACCCGCGACCTGCACCACGCCGCGCAGGCCTTCGCCCTCGCGTGCCTGCGGGCCGCGCGGCACCGCTGGCACGGCACCGACAAGCAGGCCACCACCCGCGCCCGCGACCGGCTCGACGAGGCCCGCAAGGCCCGCGAGAACCAGCAGGCCCTGAAGGACCTCCGCCACAAGGTCGCGCAGCGCCCCTCGCCCCCACCGCCGCCTCTCATGCCCACCCTGCTGGAGATCCCATGACGTACAACCGACATATTCCCGGTCCGCTGCTCGAACAGCCGTTCACCGTCACCGCTGGCATCGTCGTCGTGTACGGCGTGGAGTCCGGCATCAGCGTCCGCATTCCCGCCGGTGGCACCTGGCCCGGCCACGCCGACCTGCCCGCCGCCATCGCCGATCACCTCGAACTCCACACGACCGGCTGCACGCCCGGCAGCGCCTGGACGGACACCGTCACCCCCGACGCCCTCGCCGCCGGGGTGGCGCTGATCACCGCGCAGGCCCTGATGCTCCGGCGCCTCGCGGCCCGCATGAACCTGCTCGAGCAGCTCGGGCATCCGCCCCGCACGCTCAACCAGGCGCTCGGCGGCGGCCTCGTCGGCAGCGTCCGCGAGAGCTTCACGAAGTTCAGCCGCACGTACTGACCCACCGCAGGTCCATGGGAAATCCCATGGACCCCTGAACTCCACAACCCACCGTCCCGCGACCGGGCCGCCCCCACCCCAGGAGGCGGCCCGCGCCCATTCCCCCCGGAGGACCCCCTTGCCTGACCACCCTGAACCCCTCTACCAGCTCCTCGTCACCGAGTCGGACCTTCTGGCCCTGGAACGCGCCGCTGAACTCAGCGGTCGCCTGCACATGGGGCAGACCTGGGCGGTCGCGGAGCACGTGGACCGGGCCGACATGACCCCCGAGGGCCGCAGCGCCTTCCGCAGCGCCCTGGACGCCCTCGCTTACTTCATCACTGGCCTCCATAACCCCGCGCACGCCCGCTACCCCACCGACCGCGCCCGGCAGGCCGGAGAGCGGGCCTTCCACCTGCAGGACCACCTGCGGTACGCGCGGACCGCCGATCCGAACGTCCGGCCCCTGGCGTTCGCGCCGAACCTCGCGCGGCGCATCACGCCCCGCCCGCCCGCCAAGCCCGCGCCCGTCGCCCTGAACGACGTGCTGAAAGCCGATTTCGGCAGTGAGGACCTATGACCCTGATCCAGCTCCAGATTCCCGTCCCCGACCCGCACGACCTCACGACCGGCGAACGGGACGCCATGACGGACCAGCTGCGCCGCCGCGCCGCCCGCGACCTGCCCGTCCACGTCACGCCGGACGGCCTGCGCGTCAGCGTCCTCGACTGCACCCCCGACCAGCACCGCGCCCTCAGTGCCCACCTCGACCACCTGCGCCGCCCCGGCACGCCCCGCACCGCCCAGGACCAGCAGCTTCTCGCCGCCTTCGGAGGCCCCCAGTGACCCCAGACCAGACGCACGACCTCATCCGGTACGCCATCTTCGCCGCCATCATGCTGGGCATTCTGGGCGCCTACGTGGCCACCACCCTGCGAACCGACCGACCCGCCCGCCGCGCCCACACGGACCGCCGCCTCTCCCCCGTCGAGTACGCCACGCTGGAGATCGTCCGCGCCGGACTGCAACGCCACGGGTTCGACGCCCTGAAACCCGAGCACGTCCACAGCGCCCGCCGCGCCGCCCTGATGATCGCCGGGGAGGCCCGGAAAGACCCGGAAGGTCCGCAGTGACCGGCCCCCTCCCCTGGCCCGCCGTGCGGCGCGCCCTGCGGGGCATCTCCTGGGCGCAGCCCGTCCCCGCCCGCGCCGCCCCGGCTGCCCTGCGCCTCCTGCCGCACCTGCGGCTGCCGCTGTGCATGGACCTGATCGGCAGCACCAGCGAGATCTGGCGACTGACAGACGCGCCCCCCAGGCGACTGATCGAGGCGGTCCTCCGCACGCAACCCGACCACGGCCCCACGCTGCCCCTCTGGCCGGACGGAGTGCCCGCTTGACGCCGGACCCGTCGCTGCTCGAGGCGGTCCTGCTGGCCGCCCTGGAAAGCCCGTGCGGGATCACCGGCGCCCTCGCCCGGTCCCGCACCCTCACGCCCGCCCCGCTGCCCGCCCTGGACCGCGACGAGACCGTCCGCTGCGCCCTCGCCCGGTACGTCCGCGAGCACTGGATCCAGGTCCTGCCCGGCGCCGCCCCCCGCTACCACCTGACCGGCCTCGGAGAGCAGCGCCTCCTCTGGCACCGGCAGCGCGGCACCCTGGAGGCCCCCGCGTGACCGGCACGCCCGCACCCTTCAGGCGCCAGTGGACCCTGACGGACCTGGGCGCCGCCCAGCAACCCCTGGCCCGCGCCCGCCTCGGGCTGCCCTGACGTGCCGTTCGACGAGACCTTCCTGCGCGAGTACCGCCGCAGGCACCCGCACCTGTTCCCAGAGGACGCCCAGCCCCAACCGCCGCCCGCTCCGGCCCCGCCGCGCGACAACGGGTACCCGGACGAGGCGGCGTTCCAGGCGGCCGCCGTGCGGGAACTCACCGCGCTCGGCTGGCACGTCCAGGAGTCACTGAAAGGAAGCCAGCGGGGCGGACCCGTCTGGTACACCGCCGGGTGGCCGGACCTTGCGCTGTACCTCCCGGACGGCCGGCGGCGCCTGTGGTTCGCGGAACTCAAGCAACCCGGCAACAAACCCAGCGACGACCAGCTCGCCTGCCACGCCCGCCTCCGGGCGGCCGGGTTCCGCGTGGTCGTCGCGTACACCCTGGCCGAGCTGCTGGCCGCCGAGCAGGAGGAACGCGAGTGAAGAAAGCCCCGCACCCCGCCCACCGCTACCGCCACACCGCCGAGAAACTCCGCGAACGCTACGGCCTGCGCCTCACCCGCGCCGCGTACCAGGACCTCTGCACCCGGATCCGCGCGGACCTCGCCCAGGACCGCCTGCTCACGTACCCCGCCAACGGCACGCGCCTGTTCCTGCACGTCCCCTGGCGCGGCGTCACGCTCCGCCTGATCTGGTGCCCGCACACCCACCTGATCATCACCGCCCACCACCCCCACGCCCGCTGGGAACGCAAACGCGCCCGCAAGCACGCCCGACAGGAGAACCGCGCCGCATGACCATCCACGCCCGCCTCAAACGCATCCTGATCCTCGCCCGCCTGCACTTCACGCCCCTGCGCCCCCGGATCCTCAAGGGCCTCGCGCTGGGCGTGGACACCGCCCTGGACTTCTGGACCACCTACCGCGTCGGCCCCGGCGTGTTCTACGCCACCGTCTTCCAACTGGAACGCGAGGGTCTCGTCACCCGCGCGCACCTCACGGACGGCCGCGCCCAGTTCACCCTCACGCCCGCCGGCCAGCGCGCCGCCGAACCCGCCACGAAACTCGACTGCGACCTGATCGAACTGCTGATCCTCCAGAGGTGGTCATGACCCGCCGCCAGCTGCACCTCACGGCCGTCCTCGCCCGGGGCACCGTGAAGACCGAGAGAAAACCCCTCGACCGCAGCGGGTATCTCCCCCACGAGATCCACGAGGTGGTCGAACAGTGGTTCGCCGAAATGGTGGCGCTCATCCGCAGGCGAGGCCGGAGGGAATTTCGCTGGGAGGTGCCCCTGAATCAGCCCTGGCCTCTCCCGGTCCCCACCATCGTCAGCAGAACGCACGGGGTGGTCTTCTACACCCCCGACAGCCCCGACTGGAACAGCCCGCGCAGCCACCCGTTCCAGCCCCGCCCCTGGGAGTCCGCGTGAACCGGCGTACGGAGGTGCTGCACGAGCAGTGGGTGCAGGAGGGCAGCCCCGGCCTGGGCGACCTGCCGGACTGGGCGCAGGCAGCGCATCACGTCCTACTGGCCCGCCGCGCCGCGCCGGACGGCCTGTCGCCCCGCAAGGCCCAGATCCTGGGTCTCGTCCGGGCCGGGCAGAACCGCGAGCAGATCGCGAAGAGCACCGGCCTGAGCGTGAACACCGTCAAGAGCCACATCGACTCGCTCTGCACCCGCTTCAAGGCGCGGAACATGCGCGAACTGCGCGAGGTCGTCGAATGAAATACCGGTCTGGCCCCACGCCCACCAAAGCCCAGCAGGCAGCGCGTCGCCACCGCCTGAAACGCGTCCGCCAGCATCACGGGGCCGGGCTGCCCTGGGCGTCCGCGCAGCGCCTCACCGCACGCGACTACCGCAGCCGCCTCGGGTACGTCCCGATCAGCGACCTGGAACCGCACTACCTGCCGGAACTCGGCCTCCGGGAGCCCGCGTGACCCGCGCGCTCACCGGCGAGCTGGCCGAAGCGCTCGCGGAACTCGACACGTACGGCCCCACCCCCGCCGCCCTCGACCGCGCCCGGCAGATCCAGCAGGCACACGTTCAGCCCGCCCGGATCCTGAACCGCGCCCTGGTGACCCTGGCCATCCACCTGAACCCCCACGGGGAGCGGCGGCACCTCTGGACGCACAGTCGGGCCCTCACGGCGGAAGACATGGCCACCATCGTTCACGGCCCTGGCACGTGCAGCCGCACGCCGGTCAGGGAGTGACGGCATGAAGAAGAATTGGCCGCCCCTCCTGCCGTTCCACCTGGCCGTCCTGGCCGTCGTCACGCCGCCCGGCAGCATCCCCGCTGGTCCGCCCGCGCGTCGACCGCGCCGCTTCCCGATCCCGAGGTGACCCCATGACCGACCGCCCCGTCCGCGAATCCCTGGAAGCTGAACTGCTGCGCGCCTACCAGCAGAACATCGAGTTGGAAAGCACTCTGCGCCTCGCCAGACATGAACGCAGGCTGCTCAAGCCCCACCCCGCCCGCTGGCCCGTCCGCGTCCTCTGGGGCGGCTGGCCGGTTCCCTACCGGCCCGGACGTCCCATCCGCCCCGGCACCGGCGCCAGCTGGTTCGACCAGCACGGCAGCGAGGAGTGGTACGCCACGATCCGCTACGTCCGCCTCGGCCCGATCATTCTCGAACTCGGCCGCCGACCCGACCTCGACGAGGCCCGGCAGAGCGAACTCGACTTCTTCCACCGCGTCCACCGGGGCGCCCGCGACATCGCCCGGACCCGCCTCGCCACCCTGAAACGCCACGTGGACGGCCCCAGTGGTCATCACTGACGCCGCCATCCGCGCCGCCCGGACCCGCTGGATGGAACGCGACGACGACAGCGCCATTCGCGCCATCAACCTCGTCATCCAGCGCGGCGACCGCAGCGCCCCGCACGGCCGCCCCCGCATCCAGCTGGGCACGCGCGTCCTGCACCTGATCGAGAACCGCGTCACGGACGCCACCGTGACCGGCATGCGCCACGCCACGAACCTCTACCGCCGCGCGAAACGCGACGCCCGCGAGCGCCGCAAGGGAGCCACACCGTGACCCAGTCTGACCCCATCAACACCGACAGCCCCGTCCACGAGCACTTCGAACTGAGCTACGCCTCCTACAAGGTCCTGCCGCGCACGGTCCTCCAGAGCATGCCGGTCTGGTGGCAGCGCGCGTTCGTGGACCTCATGGACCTGCTGGACGAAGCGGGCGCCGACCTGCCCGCTACTGACTACTCCGTACAGGCCGGCGATTGGAAGTCCCCGGACGCCATGGCTCCCGACCGCCTGCGCCGCCTCGGGTACCGCTGGGGCCCCGGTAAGACCGTGCTCTACGCCGCCGACGGGCACGACCTCGACCCGTCCCGCACGTGCGCCTTCGACCCCAGTCCTGATCCCCTCCCGCACTACCAGCGCGGCCGCACCCGCGTCCCCCTGCGCGAGATCCAGCGCCCCGCGTGGCTGCCCGCGCAGCCCGAGGCTGAATGACCACCCTGACCGTCACGAGCAGCTGGACGCACGCCCAGTGGTCCCTGTTGAAGTACCTCGGCAGTGGCGGGCAGGTGACCGTCCGCCGTCAGGGCCGCCGCCGCGTGGCCGAGGGTGATCACTACGCCGCGACCTGCGAGAACCTCGACCGGCTGGCCGACTGGGGCCTCGTCGAGGTCACGCAGGGCCGCGCCGCCGCCACCAACGACGGCCACCGCGTCCTGCAGGAGTACGCAGCGGAGATGAGCGCATGACGGCCGCCATCTACGCCGGATTCCTGATCATCGCCCCGGCCGCCATCCTCCGGAGCCGCCCATGACCGGCACCTGCGCCCGCTGCGCCGACACGCGCACCATCCTCACGCAGACGGGAGTGGCACCCTGCCCTCTCTGCGCCGAACTGCCCGCCGGAGCGCTGACCCGCGTCAAGAAAGGCCAGCTGATCGGCCAGCGCCTCCCGCACCTCATCCACACCGCCGACCGCGCCCACGGCCGCGCCGAATACATCCCGCCCAGCCCCGACCTCTCCCCTCTGATCCGCCTCGCCTGGACCTGCGGTTACACACTCGCCGTGCACGGTAGCCTGGAACGCGACCTGGACCTGATCGCCTGCCCGTGGACCGAGGACGCCGTGAGCCCCGACGATCTCGTGAGCGTTCTGATCGACCAGGGACGCCTGAAGCAGCGCGGCCCCTGGGTGGACAAACCGCACGGGCGGCGCGGCCTCACCCTCCGCTCAGGCACGGACGCTTGGACGAAACACATCGACCTGAGCGTCATGCCTCGCCTGAAGGCCGTCCCATGAGCCGCAGCACCCGGAGCATCGCCCGCCGCTACGGCCTCCACCACGGCGACGTCACCACCCGCGCCCTCACTCGTCACGTCACGCCCCTGCGCGCCGCCCGGCAGCTGGCCCTGGAACGCGCCCGGCCGCAACTCCCGGGTCACTGCGCCACGGTTGTTTCCGCGTACGTCGCTTTCAGGAAGGCCACCGCCGCCCTGGCCCTCTGCGCGCCCACGGAGCAGCGCGCTGTCACGAACAGCCGGAATGGAGAGCCCCATGACGAACACCATCGAAGTCAACGCCACCCTGCACCTGGAAGTCCGCTCGCGCGGCACCCGGCCCGGGCAGGTGCACCGCGAGCACCGCGTGTACACCCACACGCAGGTCGTCGATCCGAACGACCCGGAGCCGTGCATGGTCACGATGCAGCGCCAGGTGCAGCACGCCGGCGGCCTGAGCATCAGCACCTGGACGTGGACGCCCGAAACATTCGACCTCGACGCCCGCACCAGCACCTTCCGCGAGAGCGTCAAGGCCAGCGACAAACTCCTCGAGTACCTGGAACGGTTCGACTGGACCCGCCGCCCGGACCTGGAAGAAGCCGCCGAATGACGAACACGGTCCTCCCCCCGCAGGAGATTCCCTGCCCGTCGTGCGGCGTGCTGCTGAGCGTCAGCCGCCGCACGAAGCCCGGCGAGGTCGCCCGCTGCCCCGAGTGCCGCGCGACCAGCACGTACCAGGACGGCACACTCACCCCCGCCCACCCGGACCCGGTCGCCGCCCCGCCCGCCTGGGCGTTCGCGGTGCCCGGCTGGCGCTGGAGTCACCCGTGAGCCGTTACGTGTCCCGTCACGCGATCGAGCGGGCCATCAGCGCCGACCCGGCCGCGCAGGCCCCCGCCGCGAACCTCCTGATCGACGAGCCGCCACCCCTCCCGGACCTGCTGACCATTCTCGACGCGGCCGGATTCGAGTACAAGTTCTCCCGCCGCTTCCGTGACGGCGCGCCCTGCTACTACGCGACGGTCTGGCACCCGACCTGGCTCGCCCTGCGGGGCGGGTACGTCCGCCGCGTCACGCACGCCGACGCGCCCGGCGCCCTGATCCGCGCCCTCGACGCCGCCCTCCGCTGGCAGGGCCGGGCACGCCACCAGGCCCCCCCGCCGGAGTCCGCGTGACCCGCCGTCACCTGCGCGCCCACACGGCCCGCCTGAACCGCCGCCCACCCCGCACCCCAGCCACCCGCCGGAGGTAACGCATGCCCCACGATCCCGCCCCCGCCGCCCAGGCGGCCGGTCACGCGCCCGACGCGACCGGCCCGGCCACCCTCACACCCACCCTGCCCCTCGCGGCGGACCTGCGCGCCATCGTCGACCAGGGCAACAGCGACACCCTCCAGCAACTCGACACGCTCACCCAGGGCCTCCAGCGGGCCGCGCAGAAAGGCCTGAGCGAGTACTTCCACGCCGGGGACTTCCACCCGGGCGTGGAAGGCGACCTCCGCACCGCCGGGTACCGCCTCACGCACGTCCCGTCCCGCAACCAGCGGGAACCGAGCGGCTGGTGGATCCGGTGGTAACGGCCCTCCTCACCCGCTGGCGCGCCCGCCGCGCCCTGCGCCGCACGCCGCCGGAACTGCGGGTCCTGCACGCCCTGGCGACCGGCGTGACGTACCCGCCCCTGATCGCCAGCGCGTACCACCTGACGCTCGCGCAGGCGTGCGACACCCTCACGGACCTCGAACGCCGCCGCCTGGTCCGCCCGCACGTGCCCCGCCCCGGCCAGGAGGCCGCCAGCACCCTCACCCGCTACGCCCTGACCCTCGAAGGGGAATGGCACGCCGCGCGGTCCCTCCTGCCCGGCCTGCAGTCCGGCACGCCCACCGGCTGGAAAGGCGTGCACCTGTGCGTCCGCCCCGGCCAGCACCTGCTGCCCGTCGCGACCCTCAGCCCCATCACCGCTCACCTGGAAGGACGGTCCCACCCATGATGATCCCCCGCACGAACGTCTGGCTGCCTGAACTCCCGCCCGTCGACGGGACGCTCCCCGTCACGGTGGACACGCCCTTTCACGTCACCGAGGGCCTCGTCGTGGTGGAGGGACGGCACAACCTCACCCTGCTGCCCGGCGCGACCTGGCCGGGCCTGGGCGCCCTGCCCGCGCCCATCGCGACCAGCGTCATGAGCGGAGATCTGCGCGCCGCGACCGGCACCCGCCTGCGCCCCGCCACGCCCGCCGAGATCACCGCCGGGATCGCCCTGGCCACCAGTCAGGCCCTCCGGTCCCTGCCCGGCGCGGAAGCCTACGCCACCCTGACCGCGCTCACCGGGCACGCCCACACGCCCAGGGACGCCATGTACATCCTCGACATCAGCCACGAGACCGCCATGCGCGCCCTGAAGCGCCACCAGGAGGTCACCCGTGGCTGACCCCGCCCCCCACCTCCACCCCGACCCCGCCACGCTCCCCCCCGTCGCCATCGGCGACATTCACGGCCGCCTGGACCTCCTCGACGCCGCCATCGCCGCCTTCCCCAGCCGGAAGTTCGTCCTGCTGGGCGACTACACCGACCGGGGACCCGACAGCGCCCAGGTCATCGCCCGCGTCCGGGCACTGGTGGACTCCGGGCGCGCCACGGCCCTATGTGGCAATCACGACCAGATGCTCATTGACGCCACCCTCCACGACCAGGGAGAGGCCCTCTGGGACATGAATGGCGGCGACACCACCCTCGACAGTTACGGCGGGAACCACGCCGCACTGCTCGCCGACGCCCAGTGGATGGACGAACACCTCCTCCCCCACACCATCATCGGCAGCACCCTGTACGCCCACGCCATGCGCCCCGACCCCACCGGACGCGACCTGTACGCCCACACCTGGGGCCGCCCCGACGGCGAGACACCCTTCTACCCCCTCCCCCCCGGCGTCACGCACAGCGTCCACGGGCACACCGTCATGCAGTACGGCCCCGTCCCCCTCCAACTCACCGACGGGACCGTCGCGTGGTTCATCGACACCGGCGCCGTGTTCCTCGGGACGCTCACCGCACTGGACACCGCCACCTGGATACCCCACCTCTTCAGCGACCAGACGCCCGCCACGCCCGCCCCGCAGGTCACCCCATGACCGCCACCGCCCCAGCACAGGCCCCGGCCGTCACCCCCATCCACCCCGAAGCGGCCGCCCTGCTCATCAGCGAACAACGCGCCCGCACCGGGTACCGCAGCCTCCTCCAGTACGCCCACGAACTCCACCAGCAGGCCGCCAACGCCCAGGACCTCCACGAAACCCTGCACGACCTCAGCGCTTTCCCCGAAGAAGACGACGACCGCAAGGCGTACGACACCCGGTACCAGGCCGCCCGCGCCGAACTGGAAGTCACGCGGCAGCAGGCGCAGCAGCACGCCCGGCGCATGATCCGCAGCAGCAGCGCCGCCCGCCACCACCACGAGTACCTCGCCACCCTCCTCCTCGACACCGCCCGCCAGGAAGCCCTCCAGCGCCCTCTGCGCGCCGCCCAGCTCCGCACCGCCCCCAGGCCCGCCCTGCCCAGCAGCGCCCACGCCGTCCACCCCGCCCTCACCATCGACCCCGTCCAGATCCTCCACGAGCAACGCCAGGAACACAACGCCATCGCCGCCGCGTTCCTCGGCCGCCCCCGCCGCACCGGCGACAGCCACCTCGGCACCACCGCCGACGAGGACACTGCCCTGCTCCTCGACACCAACCGCGACCGGCACAGTCACGCCCTCCTCGCCGCCCGCTACCTCCTCACCGGCCCCGACACGCTCGCCCGGCACCACGCGCAACTCGCCTGCGACGCCGAAACGCAGTACCAGACCGTGCACGCCCGCATCCAGCGCGCCCACCGCGACGGCCGCCGGTCCGCACCCTGGCAGGACGGCACCACCTGGACCGCGCACCTCCCCGACCACAACGACCCCGACCTCGCCCAGACCATCCCCTTCCACTTCCACCTCGACCTCCGCTGGAGCGACGACGGCCTCGCCCTCCTCGTCGAACCGCACGACGCCGCCCACTTCGAACGGCAGAGCGGCATCACCGTCGGACGCGGCTGGCACTCCCTCGCCCGCTGGATCCTCGACACGCACGCCCGCCTCGGCGGAGAAGGCCCCGGCCCCCGCCCCAGGCACGAACACCTCATCTGGACGCCCGCCACCGACCGCGACGGCCTCCGCCTCCCCCCCACCCTCGAAAGCCGCTACCCCAACCTCATCGCCGCCCTCGAAGCCCTGCGCGTCACCCTCACACCCGCCACCTGACCCGCCGACAAAACGGCTTGACAAAACGGAAAAATTACCCCACACTCTCCATAACGTAGACGACGTCTGCCACAACCCGGACACCCAAGCCCCCGCACCCACACGCGGGGGCTTTCTCATGCCAGGAGCGCCCATGCCCAGAAAGACCCCCAAGCGCCCCTGGCACGAACAGGCGCGCCACCTCACCCCCGAAGCGTTCTACCTCGACCTCCGCACCTGGACGGACGCCCAGCTCGCCGCCCGGCAAGACGACGCTCACCACCTCCCCCAAGAACACCGCGAGTACCTGCACGCCGAACACGCCCACCGGCACCGCAACGACCACCGCGACCCCTGGGCCACCGTCACCACCCTCTACAGCCCCCACGCCTGGACCACCCACCTCAAAACCTGGACCCTCACCCGCCTCCGCCAGGGACAGGCGCACCTCAACCGCCTCCCCGACGAGTACGCCCGCGCCCTCAAAGCCCAGTACCAGTACCGCCAGGACCACCCCTGGATCAAAGACCACACCTGACCCCACCCCACCCACCCCACCCCAGGAGGTGACCTGATGCCCACACCCAAAAAGCAACCCGCGAAGGCCCAAGCACAGGCCACCCCCAAACCGCACAAGCCGGGCACTGCCCAACCCAAAAAGACCAAAGGCGGACAGGGCCCCAAAAACCCCGCCGACAACCTCATCCAACTCGGCCCCGAAGAACAGAAATTCCAGGACGCCCTCCGCGAATGCATCCCACAGGAACGCAAATTCATCCTCACGATCCTCGAAGGACACAACCACACCCAGGCCGCCATCAAAGCCGGATACGCCGTCCGCGGCGCCGACGCCCAGGCCGCGAGGATGTTAGGACGAGCCAGGGTCAAAACCGCGCTCGAAGCCGGGTACGAAGCGGCCGGCATCAGCCCCGCCCGGACCCTGGCGTTCATCGCGGCCCTCGCGAACTTCGACCGGTCCCAGATCGAGACGATCGTGCGCCAGCGGACCGTGGATCACGAGTACCGCCGGGCGGACGCCGTGGCGGCCACGGTGCAGCGCGAGGTGGACGTGACGCGCAGCATGCTCGACGACCTGAAGATCGAGGAGGCGGACGAGTCGGAGCTGAAGCCCCTGCAGATGCGCCTCAGCAAGGCCCGCATGCGGCTGCTGGACCTGAACCTGCTGCTGGACGGCGACCCGGACGCCATGACGGTCGTGGAGGTCGAGCGCCTGGAGGAAATCCCGCTGATCGACCTGAAGAAAGCGCGGGAGTTGGGCCTGTCGCGCTTCGTGAAGGGCGTGAAACGCGGGAAGTACGGGTACGAGGTGGAGTTGCACAGCTTCATGGACGGCGTGGACCGCGCCGCGAAGGTTCACGGGCTGTACCGGGAGACGCTGGCCATCACGAACCCGGACGGCACGCCCCTAGACGCCGTGCGGAACTCCGGGCCGGAGGACATCGGGAAGATGCTGGCCGCGTATGACGAGATGCGCGCGGCCGCGAGGCGCTCATGACGCTGATCAGTGGGAGCGTGCCGGTCGCGGCGTCCGTGGTGTGGGCGCACCGGCCTCAGCTGCCGGACGTGCTGCACGTGGACATCGATCAGGCGATCGAGTTCGCGCTGGACTGGCACAAGGAGCAGCGTCGCCTGGAGATCTTCCTGGAAGTCAAGCGGCGCCTGCAACTGCTGGAGGACATCGGGAACGACCCGGCGCGGCAGGCGGCGTGCATCGCGGCGTGCATCGCGGACCCCGTGACGTTCATCAACGACTGGTGCTGGACGTACGATCCGCGCAACGTGGCAGTCGGCCTGCCCGGGAACGTGCCGCTGCTGCTGCGGCCCCGGCAGGAGGAGTTCGTCCGGTGGTGCGAGGACCGCATCGAGAACCGCGAGAGCGGCCTGATCGAGAAGAGCCGCGACGAGGGCGCCACGTGGGTGTACTGCGCGCGGGCGCTGCGGCGCTGGCTGTGGTGGGACGGCTGGAAGATCGGCGTGGGCAGCCGCAAACTGGAGTTCGTCGATAAGCGCGGCGTGATCGACTCCATCCTGGAGAAGGTGCGGTTCCTGATCCGGAACCTGCCGGACTTCATGATTCCCGACGGCTTCAACGAACGGGACCACATGCCGTTCATGCGGATCAGCAACCCCCGCAACGACGCCGTGTTCACCGGTGAAGGCGGGGACGACATCGGACGCGGGGGCCGCAGCACCGAGTACCTCGTGGACGAGCACGCCAACCTGGAACGCCCCCTGCTGGTCGAGAACGCCCTGTCGCAGAACGTGGAGACGGTGTTCTACCTGAGCACGCCGCGCGGCCGGGGGAACCTGTTCGCGCAGAAACGCTTCGGCGGGCGCATCAAGGTGTTCACGTTCTACTGGAAGGACAACCCCGACAAGAACTTCACGGTTCGGGTCCGCGTGAACGACGGCACCGGGGAACGCGTCATGACCATGTACCCCTGGTACGAAGGGCAGAAACGCAAGAAGGACCTCAAGCCCGTCACCATGGCGCAGGAGATCGACATCGACTACGACGCCAGCGTCGAAGGGATCCTGATTCCCAAGGCGTGGGTTGACGCCGCGTTCCTCCTGGACCTGCCCCCCAGCGGCGGCGTGACCGCCGGACTGGACGTCAGTGACAGCGGGCAGGACCGCAGCGTGTACACGGCCCGCAGTGGGCCGCGCGTGCTGCGCATGCAGGACGTCACGGCCGACACGAGCGCCCCGGTGGACGTGAAAGTCGAGATGCTCGCCACGCAGGACGGCATCAGTCTCCTGCACTACGACCGCATGGGCGTCGGCGCCAGCATCACGGCCACGCTCGTCCGGAAGAGCCAGGCGCAGGAAGTGCCGTTCCTGGTGCAGGGCATCGCGAACGGCGAGAAGGCCAGCGAGACGCTGTACGAGGACCTGCCCGACACGACTGCCCGGCAACGCTTCGCGAACTACGCCACGGAACTCTGGTGGCGGCTGTACCTGCGCTTCAAGTGCACGCACGACGTCCTGACCGGCAAGGCCGACCATGACCTGAACGACTGCATCAGCCTCGCCGCGCTGCGCGGCACGGAAGAGGAACAGACGCTCCGGCAGCAGCTCACGCAGCCCACCACGCGCCGCATGGGGCAGAGCGACCGCCTGATCGTCGACAAGCTCGGCGGGGACAGGAACGCCCCCAGCCCCGACCGCGCCGAAAGCCTCATGTACGCCTTCGCGGTCGCCCCGACCTTCGAAGTGGAACCCGAGAAGCCCCGCCCGACCGCGCAGGACGTTCAGAACGTCATGACGGCCTTCACCAGACGACTGAGGAGGTGAACCCACCATCGGCATTCGAGACTCCCTGACCCGCGCCTGGCGGACCCTGAACACCCCCTTGCAGGACCTCCTCCCGCGCCGCCGCGCCCGCGCCAGCCCCCAAGCCCGGCAGGCCGTCACGGGCCGCGCCTCCTGGGGCATCGCGAACCTCACCCGCAGCCTCCGCAGCAGCGGCCGGCAACTCGGCACGCAACGCAGCGCCGAGAACCCCGGCGCGATGCTCGACCGGATCGCCGGGGCGTACCTCGGGTACCCCGGCGACACCCGCACCCGCCTCACCGGCGTCCTGCGGATGCTCCTGCAGAGTGACGAGGACGTCAGCGGCGCCGCCAGCGACTACCTCGCCATCGTCAACCCCGGCCACACCATCGAATTCACCGGGAGTCGCAAGGCCGTCAAGGCAGCCCGCGCGGAACTGGACACCTGGGCCGCCACCATCTTCCCCGAGGGAGGCGGACTGGACGGCCTGATCAACAACCAGATCCTCGAACTGCTCGCCAGTCCCGCCAGTAGCGTCGAATGGCCCACCGACGACACCCGCAGCGGCGTGATCGGCGCGGTCGTCGTGCCCGCCGAACGCATTGCCGTCGGGTACGACCCCACCACCGGAGGGCGCACGTACCACCAGGTGGGCGTCGCCATCAACCCCATCGAACTGGACCCCGCCACGTACCTGTACGCGCCGCTTCTCACGATGGGCGGCGACCCGCACGGCATTCCGATGTTCCTCAGCGCCCTGCGGAGCCTGGACCGCAAGACCCGCCTGATCGACAACGTGGACCGCGTGATCGACCTGATGCGCAAGATCGCGCTCGTCGGCGTGGAACTGCCCCTGCCCAGCCCGCAGGAACTCGGCCTGACGGACGCTCAAGACCCCCGGTACGCGGAACTGAAAGCCGAGTACACCAACCAGGCGGCCGACATGATCCTCGGCCTCGCGGACGAGGGCCTGTTCGTCGGGCCGGAAGGCACGAAGTTCAGCATCAACAACATCACGCACTCCCTGACCGGACTGGACGCCGTGACGCTGGAGAACAACCGCCGCGTCTGGAGTGGCCTGCACACCACGGGCTTCATGCGCGGGCACATGGACAGCACCACCGAGGCGCTCGCGAAGATCGTCTACCCGATGATTGAGGCGCGCGCCACGAACATCCAGGCCGTCCTCGCGCGGCAACTGGAATTCGGACTGAACCTGCACCTGCGGCTGCGCGGCATTCGCGCCGTCGCGTACGTGCGCTTCCAGCAGGCCCAGAGTGCGTTCAAGCAGGCGGAAGCCGAGGCGTACAAGACCCGCATGGAAGCCCACCAGATCGGCAAGGCCATCGCCGGGAAAGCGTACGCCCGCCGGTTCGCGGACGACCTGGACTTCAGCGACGACGAGGACCAGCACGCCCCCGCCTGGGCGGACACCTGGGACGACAACGCAGGCACCCCCGCGCCCCCACCGCCCGCCCCCTCCAGCAACCCGGACGCTCTGATCACCGCCCGGTACGCGTACCACCCCCGCGAACGACGGTACGTGCACGCCCCCACCCCCCAGGAGTGACCATGACCACCAAGACCCGCAGTCCCACCCACCTCAGCGGCGTCACCGCCCTGATCGCCAACGGCCGCTGGGCCATCAAAGGCGACCAGCTGCAGGACATCGTCACGGGCTTCAGCGCGTACCTCGCCGGGCACGGCCCCAGCGAAGACACCCTCCGTGAACTCAGGGCCGCGCGCGAGGGCCGCGCCGCCGCCACGCAGGACGCGCAGGACGCCACGCCCAGCGTCGCCATCATCCCCCTGCACGGCACGATCTTCCCGCGCGGCAGCATGATGGTCTGGATGTGCGGCGCCGTGGACCCGCACACCTTCGCCGACCGCGTCCGCGCGGCCGCGCAGGACCCGGCCGTGACGAGCATCATCATCGACATCGACAGTGGCGGCGGCGCCGTGTCCGGCATCGACGTGGCCGCGCAGGCCGTCGCTGAAGCCGCGCAGGTCAAGACCGTCACCGCCATCGCGAACACCATGGCGTGCAGCGCCGCGTACTGGATCGGCGCGCAGGCCACCGAGTTCATCGTCACGCCCGCCGGTGAAGTCGGCAGCATCGGCGTGATCGGCACGCACACCGACCAGACCGCCGCCCTCGAAGGGGAAGGCCTGAAGGTCACGTACGTCCGCAGCACGGAACGCAAAGCGCTCGGGCAGCCCGGCGAAGCCATGGACGGCCCCGTGCTCGCGCAGTGGCAGGCGGAAATGGCCACCGTGCACGACCTGTTCGTGCAGGCCGTCGCCACCGGACGCGGCGTCACCACCGCGAAGGCCAGCACCTGGGCGACCGGGGACGTCTGGTTCGGAGACGGAGCCGTCACCGCCGGACTCGCCGACCGGGTCGGCACCCTCAACGACATCATCACCGAACACCTCCAGGCCGCCACGCCCCAACCCGCCCCCACCCTCCGCCTCGGCCGCAGCGCCAGCGCGGAAGACCCGCACCAGGAGGACACCGTGCTCATCACCGTCAAAGACCGCACCGGCAAAACCCACACGCTCGACACGACCACCGACGCCGCGCAGACCGACGCGCAGACCCTCACCGCCACCCTCGAAAGCGGCGCGTACGAAGCGGGCATCCAGGCCCAGCGGGAACTCACCGCCGCCGCCCTCGGCGTCGAAGTGAACGACCTCACCGCCGACCGCCTCACCCAGCTGCGCGCCCAGGCCGCCGACGGCGCCGCCTACCGCGCCAGCCTCATCGAGAAAGTCGAAGCGCTCGCCACCGGCGTCTACGGCGCCGACGCCACCGCCGCCATCGAACGCGCCGCGCGCCTCGCCAGCAAGGCCGACACGGCCGACCTGCCCGGCATGATCGACGACCTCACCGCCCAGAAAGCCGCCCTGTACCCCGCCGGACGTCAGAGCAAACCCGACAACGGCGCGCCCGCCCAGGCCGAAGACGCCAAACCCACCGCCCCCACCCTCCCCCCGACCGCCTTCAACTTCTAACCCCCACCCGCCGCCCCACCCCACTTCCCCCGGAGGAACACCATGAAATTCGGAGAACTCGTCTTCAACGGCCAGAACCACTACCCCACCATGACCCTCGCCAACGGCACCGAGATCGGTGACGCCGTCGCCCACACCGGCGCCGCCACCGCCGGACGCGGCGCGGACGGCGACCCCCTGCTCGGCAAGGTCCTCACCAAGGAAGCCGACGGCGTCGGCACCGTCGCCCTCGAAGGCGCGGGCTTCACCGACATCGCCACCGTCGGCACCCTCCCCCTCGGCTACCAGACGCTCGTCGTGGACGGCGCCGGGAAAGCCAAGGTCGGCGCGGGCGGCACCCGCGTCCTCGTGAACATCGCCACGAACGGCCTCGCCAACATCAAGCTGTAACCCCCGCCCCCGGCAAGACGAACCGCGCCCACCCCCACACCAGGGGTGGGCGCACCCATGACGCCCGCAGGAGGGCCAGCCCATGCCGAAAATCAAGAAGATCACCGACCTCACCCTCGCCCTGAAAGCCGAAGCGCACGCCGAGAACCGCACGTTCGCGCAGCAGATCCAGCACCTCGCGGACAACGGCGAGATCGACAGCAACCTGTACGACCCCGCCACCCGCGACAGCACCGGCGCCAGCGTCGCCGCGTGGAAGCAGGTCATGGTGCGCGGCGCGGGCCTCGAACCCCGCGGCCGTCACGCCGCCGCGACCGTCAACGACGCGTTCTTCCGCCAGGAAGACAACCGCATCCTGTTCCCCCTGTACATCGAGGAACGCTACCGCGAAGTCGGCCGTGACAGCCGCAACGGCCTGACGCTCGCCGACGTCGTCACCGACACGCAGCCCGTCGAGGCCAGCGTCGTCAGCACCCAGCTGCTCAGCTTCCAGGACGACGAGAACGCCGACCTGGCCCGCGTCGCCGAAGGTGCCGAGTACCCCGTGCTGACCATCACGCAGGGTGACGCCGTCGTCCGCCTGTTCAAGTACGGCGGCCGCCTGGAAGCCAGCCTCGAGGCGATCCTGAACGCCAGCCTCAGCACCTTCGACCGCTGGCTGCTCAAAGTCCGCCGTCAGGCCGACCGGAACAAGATCCGCAAGGCGCTCGACATCCTCAAGAACGGCGACGGCAACAACAACGCCGCCCCGAACGTGAACGCCGCCGGGGCGAACCTGACCGCCGCCGACTTCATCGCGCTGCTGATGAAAGCCGAGGAGTACGGCGCGGAACCCACCATCCTGACCGGCGCGACCGCCGCGCTCGGGCAGGCGCTGAGCATGGACATCGTGACCGGCACGGGCAGCACCGCCGCCGCCGCCGACTTCCGCGACACCGGCACCTTCCCCACCCTGTTCGGCATGCGCCCCAAGCTGCCGCCCCAGCGCAGCGTCCTGACCGGCACCGACCAGTTGCTCGCCATCGACCCGGCCGCCGCGCTGACCATGCACTACGACCCCCGCTTCGACCTCGTCCGGTACGAGGACATCATCCGCCGCGACCTGCAGGCCGTGCAGATCACCGAGATGCTCGGCTTCAGCAAGCCCGACACGGGCGCCGCCACCACCCTCACCCTCCAGTAAGCGTCACGCCGGGCCGCTGACCCCAGCAGGCCCGGCGCAGGAGACCCCCCCCATGGCCACCAGGAAAGAGAACGCCGGACTGCTCGGCGAGAAACTCGGCGTCACCATCAACACCGAGGCCACCAACCCGAAAGCGGACGTCCTTCAGGGCTGGGCGGACCGCGTCGAAACGGACCCCGAAGGCGTCAAACGCGAGATCCTGACCACGCAGGTGCAGGACGCCCTGGACGTCGAACTCGCGGACGCCACCCTGACCAGCGTGCAACTCCAGGCACTGCTGGACGAACCGGACGCGGACGCCGCGCGCGCCGCCCTGGCGGAACTGCAAGGCGGTAGCGCCAGCGCTGGCAGCGCCGAGCCTGCACCGGACGCGCCGACCTTCACGGTCCGCGTGAACGACGCCATCGCCGCGTACGGCGGCACGTTCACCGACCCCGACCAGGCACAGGGCAACCGCGTCATCGGCGCGGACCCCGTCACCGCCCACTGGACGCCCGCCCTGGCGCGCGGCCTGCGCGACGGCACGCTCGTCGAAACGGAGGACTGACCCGTGATCACCGTCACGCCCGCCGAGGTGCCCCAGCTCATTCCCGGCGCGCCGGCTGACGTGACGGACGGGCACCTCACCCTCGCCGCCCTGTGGGTCGCGCAGCGCCTCACGGAACGCAACGTCAGCGACGCGGCTCTCACCGAACCGCAGGCCCTGGCCGCCCGCACTGCGCTGGCCGCCAAGGCCCTGGAAGTCCGCAGTGCCCTGACCGGCGGCGTCACCCGCCTCCAGGTGGCCGCCGGAAGCACCAGCGGTGGCGCGCTGGAAAGCATCAAGCTGCCCGGCCTGGAACTGAAGCTCGGGAAGACCACCACCACGGACGGCGCCGAGCTGCTCGACGTCGCCGCCACCACCTGGGCGACCCTGGCCGAGCAGCTGCTCGCGTACGCCCTGCCTGCCGCGCCCCGCCGCGTGCTGTTCCCCGGAGCGGCCCGGTGATCCTCGACCTGCTGAACGCCGCGTCCGCGCAGCTGGATCAGGTCGGCCCGATCGTGCAGGACGTCCTGGCCAGCAACCTCGCCCGGCCCGCCACCCTCACGCGATTCGGAGCGGCCCCGCAGGAGGTCCGCGCCCTGATCGCCGAAGAGGAAGACCGCAGTACGGCCGCGCCGGACGTGCACGAGCCCGGCGTGAGCAGCCGCACGCACACCGCCCTCCTGCCGTTCCTGGACGCCGCCCGCACCGTCGGGTGGACACTCACGGACGACCGGGGCCGCGTGTTCGTGCCGGTCGCGCTGCCCCTCAACCCCGGCGGACGTGACTTCTGTCTCGTCGCGCGGGTCGCGCCGCTCGTCGAACGCACCCGCGTGCACGACCTGGCGTTCAGCGTGCCGGGCACCGGGATGACACGGGACTCGCTGGGCAACCCCAGGCCCGCTCCTGGCGGCGCCCTGGCCGTGCAGGCCCGCCTGAACGCCACCACCGACCCGAAACTCCGGGACACGGTCGGCGCGGACAACGCGGACCTGGTGCTGATCGGCCGCTGGGGCAGCCTCACCGCCCCCACCAGCAGACCGGACGGCGTGCGCTGGGGCAGTCAGTCCCCGCTCGTCATCGACGGGCAGACCGGGACGCTCACCGTGCAGCTCGCCTACCCGGACGAGGACACCGCCACCGAAGCCCAGTTCGGGCAGCGGTTCCTGGCCCTCTGGAGGACCCCATGAACCCACGCAAGAAAGCCGCCCCGAAGGCCGACCCGAAAGCCGACGCGCCGGCCGCGCCGGAATCCACCCTGGACCGCCTGCTCGCCCGCGTCACCGTCGAGGACGCCCCCGACCAGGAGGACGCCGCGACGTTCGCCGTGGACCGCGTCACCCGCACCGTCCTCGTCCGCGTGAATCCCGACCTCGTGAACGACGAGGCCCGGCACGGGTACCGCCTGCGCGGCCTGCTGAAGCTCGTCCTGAGCGGGTACGCGGCGTACAACAACGACGTCGCCCGCCGGTACGGCCGCTTCGACGAGGGCCGCGTGTACGACAAGGCCGAATCGGACGCGCTGATGGACCTCGAACCGCTGCTGCACCAGCTGCTGCCGTTCGAAGCGCCGGACGCGCCCGCCCCGGCCAGCGAGGACTGACCATGGCCGTGCGCGTCACCACCGACATCCGCCCCATCGAGGCCCGGGGCCGCCGCGCGCTGCTCGCCACGGCCGACGCGGTCGGGAAGCGCGCGGAACTCCTCATTCGCGCCCGCACCTGGGCGTGGCCCGGCACCACCAACCGCGTGAACGGCGAGGTGGCAGGCCCCAGGCGCAACATCGTGGACACCGGCACCCTCGCCCGCAGTCAGCAGGCCCCGCGCCTCACCGGGCCGCTGAACGCCCAGATCACCTGGACGGCCGCTTACGCCGCCGCGACGTTCCTCGGCGCGGTGTTCCGCAAACGCCGCTACAGCCTCCCCGCCCGCAACGCGCCCGCCCAGGCGCTACGCAGCGTGAACCTCGCGCAGGAATTCGCCCGCGCGTACCGGCAGGACCCGTGAAGCAACCCACCCCCCTCCAGCTGCGCGAGGCGGTCGAGGCGGCCCTGCGGGACGGGGACGTCACGCCCGGCACGTACACCTGGCCGGGCGGCGCGCAGACCCCGGCCCTGTACACCGGCGACCCGCCCGAAGGCGTCACCGTCACCGGCCTGGAAGTCCTGATCCCCGCCACGCCCGACAGCGACGTGATCAGCACCTTCGCCGGGGCCATCACCATCGACCGGTACCCGATCCGCGCGGTCGCGCACGACGGGCAGAGCCTCACGCCGTTCTTCACCGCGCTGGCCAGCGCCTTCCGCAGCGTCGCCGCCCCGCAGGTCCTGCAGGCCACCGACCGCTACCCCGACCAGATCCTCGTCACCATCACCCCCTGAGCGCCCCGCGCTCATCCCCTTCAGGAGGGAACCACCATGGGTTACACCGCCGCAGAACTGAAAGAAAAAATCACCCTCGGCCGCGACAGCATCTTCCGCGTCGCCCCCCTCGCCGCCGGTGGCGCCATGCCCGCCGCCGCCGCGTACAAGGAACTGTGCCTCGCCAGTGAAGTCACCGTCGGCTTCGAGAACAAGACCATCAGCTTCCAGAACTTCTGCACCGGCGGCGACGAGATCGAAATTCCCGTCGGCAGCACCGGCAGCGTCGACCTGAGCGAAATGCAGTGGATCGAGGACGACGAGGCGCTGCTGATCATGGAAACCGCCGCCCGCGACCTGACCGCCATCGCGTACGAGTACCTGCCCGCCGGGGCCGGAGCGGGCAAGCCCGTGTACCGCGGCGTCATGGACGTCAACAGCTGGAAGCTCAAGAGCGCCAGCGACGGCACCGTCACCGTCGAGAACCCCACCCTCAGCAGCGCCGGGAAGCCCGAGAAAGGCACCCTGACCTGATGATCTGGCGCGACACCTGGGACGGCACGCCCGGGGTCGTCGTCATCACGGAACAGGCCGAGGAGGACGGACAACTCGACGCCGTCCTCCTCGGCCTGCGCCTGGACACCCTCCCCGCCACCGCCCACATCACCAACGAACACGGCCGCGCCCTGCGCGTACACCTGCCGCGTGACGTGGACGCCTTCAGTCTCAACACCCGCATCACCCTGACCGTGGAGGTCACAACATGAGAAGCCAGAAATTTGCGTTCGGCACCAACACCCGCCGCACCCTGCCGTTCACCGTCGCCGGCGAGACGTTCTTCGCGCACCCCCTGACCGCCGACGAGGACCTCACCCTCGCGGACATCGCCGACCGGTACGACCTGGACGGCCTGAGCGGCGCGACCCTCGGGCCGTTCATGGCCGAGATGGCCGAGACGCTCGCCCGCATCCTCCAGACCCGCGCGCAGGGCAGCACCCTGATCCCCACCGAGTGGGTCCTGACGCACGTCGGCCTCAGCACGCAGACGCCCATCCTGGACCTGCTGCGCACCGGCAACCGCCCCGAACAGCCGCTGGAGCTCACGCCCTGGCTGGACGAACCGTTCAGCATCCAGGACCGCGCGTTCACCGCCCGGCCCCTGAACTTCGCGGAGCACATCCGCCTCGGCAGCCTCCCCGAAGACGGCACCAGCCGCGAACTCACCCAGGGCAGCGCCGCCCTGATCGCCGAGTACCTCGACGCCCGCACCGACGAGACCGGCGAACCCATCACCGCCGCGTGGCTCACCGCGAACGTCACCGCGAACGAACTCGGGCAGATCCTCAGCCTCCTCCAGAACGGCCCGGAGGCCCTCGACCCAAACGCCGACCGCCCCGGGGAGGGCAGCCCGCCCAGCGAGGCGGACGCGTCCAGCACCTCCTGAGCGTCCTCGCCGCGTACGGCGAACGCTACGGCACCGACCCCGCCACCCTCCTCGACCGGCCCATCGCGCAACTCGAAGCGCTCGTCGAGGAAGGCCACTACCTCCGGTACATCGAGCACCGCCCCCTGTACCAGCTGCTCGCCACGTACCTCAACGGGCACGGCGGCAAGGACCCCCAGGCGAAGAAAGTGCCGCGCTCGCGCCTCTTCACGCCCGAGGAACTCATGCCGCCCCACCTGATCCCCGACGACCTGCGCCCCTTCCGGTTCACGCCCGGCGAGGCGCACGCCATCCTGGACGCCCTGCCGCACCTGAAGCCCGGCGGGAACTGGGTGTTCCAGGCGCTCGTGAACAAGGTCATGCCGCTCGACGAGATCAAAGCCAGCGCCGGTATTTGAGGAAGCTGGTGCGCAGGCGCTTGCCTGCGGTAAACCCAGCGGCCTCCACAGCCCCCCGCCGCCCCTGCCCAGGTTGTGCCGACACGGGCAGGGGGAACCGGGTACGGTGAACGGATGCGACTCCTGATGCCACTCCTGACGTTGGCCCTGGCCACTCCCGCGACCGCTCAACAGGCACCGAACCCTGCGTGCACGACCGGGGAGATTTACGTCGGAGGCGCACCGGCGCAACCCTCATACCGGTGGGTGGAACCTGCCGCTGGCCTCACGCCCGCAACGCAGAAAGTGCTCCGGGAGAAATGGACACTCACCTGCCCAACCTACGAACTGACCAGCACGCCCAGAAGCGTCACCGTCCGCTCGCTGACCGGGCACCCCCAGGACGCCCTGACGCCCCTGCGTCCCCTCCAGGCCTACGGCAGCGGCTACTACCGTTACCCTGCCCTGCGGCTCGACTGGATAGGTCAGAGCATCGACCTGACCTGGGACGGGAAAGACACCGTGACACTCACCGGCAACACGGACACCAGCGTGATCGTCGCCCTGCGATCCGGGGACACCCCCCTGCGGCTCGTGAACTTCACGCGCCAGGAACCCTCCCTGACGCTCCCGGCCGACCAGTCATTCGAACTGCACATCAAACTCCAGTACCCGATCATTCCGCCGCCCTGGGCGGCCATCATCTACCAGCAGGACACGGGCACCCTGACCCTTGAGCGTACCCGCGCCTTCCCTGACAGGTAACCCAAACCGAGACCCACGCCGCCCCACGGGGCGGTTTTTT